>DASYZB010000028.1 GCA_035946615.1 Verrucomicrobiia bacterium | reverse complement strand
AAGTGGGATTTACTCAAGCTCTTAGCGCGCTATGGGACAGCCGAAGGCAGCTTCAGATATCTGGGGCGGCCAGAACAGGCGTTTTTCCCCGGCTTCATCTGAAACTGTGGGACAGCCAAACGCACCCAGCCAGCGCAATCTCTACCGTTGCGGAAAATGAGCTGAAATTCTTAAAGTCGACCCGCAGTAGGTTCTTCAGATCCTTCGGAAAACCGAAGGTTCACGCTCGAATTTTGTCGCTTGTGGGATGCCAGTGAAGAGAAATCGTGTGCCCGGAGCGATCCTTGAATTGGGCGGGACCCTGGCAGAATGAAGAATAAGCGGTGCCGCCCGATATCAATGAGTAGCCCCCTGGGCCAGTCCCTGTGTACGCCAGCGTGTGTCCAGGGGGGCATTGGCCGTAAAGTCGCCGGTGGCGTAAACATTTGCGGTTGAGGTGCCGTCTGGCCACGGGATGGTGTCCACTTGGTTGCCAGATACGAAGCAGATTGCTGTCGTGTTCGAGTAATAGCACGCCTCGGCGTACGCCGCTGCCAACATTCCGCCGATCAGAACGGCCGTTTGGGGTTTGAATTTGAATTTCATGATGTATTTGTCCTTTCTTTACTTGGTTCACTGCGTCGCTCCTTCGCTCTCACAATGAGAGCGAAAATTGCCACGTTCAGGCCTGCCCAGCACACATAAAACCCCGCGTGCGACCTCAGCGCGAGAGCCGAGGATGTCCCATCGTGCGGCACGCCATAGATAACCTTGAGGGTGCCGTTACTCCCTAGCTCGTAAATCGCGCCATTAGTGTAAACGCGGGTCAACCACCTTTTTGGCTGTGTAAACGAGTCCGCCGCGAATGGACGAGCATCCAATGGACGGTTAGCGATTTCCATTTCAAGAATTCGCCACTGATCCAACTCCACCTCGGTGCGACCGCCATCGTGGCCTTTGACGATCCAGACATTCGTGATGACATCGGGCAGAAAAGGATGCTTCAGCGCAGACTCGTAGCCATAGCGAATCATGTAATCATTGGTCTGGTGCGGAAAAGCGTACCGGACGTTCAAGGCGCGCGGCGGTCCATGCGCTACCGGCAACAACTCGCCAGTAATCAGCAGGTGCTCATGGTCGACATCACACGCAGCCCGAAACCGGTTGCCCTCCCACCGGACAGTCCCAATCCCCGCGTACATGATGCCCAGGTTCAAAACCTCCCGTAATGGATGGAGCAGGAACGAGGTCGTGTAAAAGACGGAGGTGTCCCTGCCAGCCACGGATGGATCCCGGTCGTCCCAAGTGGTCAGCCGTGCGCCCGATTCAACCAGGGCGTGCCGATGCCCGGACCACGACACAAGCTCGCCTGCAACGTTGAAATTCGTGACGTCACCCGGGCTCGTGATTCGGCGGAACAACAGTCCATTGGTCTGCCACTTTGCCTGGAAGTACTCGAATCTTGTGGATAGCGCGAAGGTGCCATCCAAAGGCCGGGCGCCGCCGTCCATCGGGACCTTTCTGCTGGAAAACAAGGTTCTTGATGACCGGTGGTGAGGAGATGAACTGCTTGAACTGCTCGACGGCGGAAGGCGCGGCGTTCGAGTTTTCGTCAGCTTTGGCGTTTGCTCGCAAAGCCAGCCCTCCCGTCAGCAAAGCCAGAACCAGGCATCCGTGGCCAACCGCGAAAGGGTGCCCGGACTGGCTGCCCACCGAGGGGACCCGCGTCACCGGCCTGGGGAACCGGCCTGTTGCTGGCACTCCAGTTCACATTTGCCCATCGGTTGCATGAGAAAGGCTTTTAAGGCGTTCCTTCACATTTGCCCATCGGTTGCATGAGAAAGGCTTTTAAGGCGTTCCTTTCTTAACGCAGTCGTGGGAAACCCATAAACCCATAGAGAACCATTGCGCCGAAATAGGCAGAACGCGCAGGGCCGGAAGGAAATTCTTGGATAGTAATATCGCAATTTGGGAGGCAGCACGCTACTTTTGCAACCATGCACTCGATCCGGTTGCGTCGCTTGACGCCGGCCCGCCAGTTTTGGTTCGATTGCCAGGCCCATAGCCAATTGATGGAAACATGTCCCAGTCGCTTCTCCGATTAACCGCTATCAGCAAGGCATTCGGCGCAGTTCAGGCGCTGCGGGCGGTTTCCTTCGATCTGCTCGAGGGGCAAGTTCATGCCCTGGTCGGCGAAAACGGGGCGGGCAAATCGACCCTGGTCAAAGTGATGACCGGTGCGTTGCAGCCCGATGCGGGCGAAATTGAAGTGGCCGGCCACGCGCACCGTGGCTTATCACCCGCCCAGGCTCATCGACTCGGGATAGCCTGTATCTATCAACAACCGGCGCTCTTCCCGGACCTCACGGTTGCCGAGAACATCGCCCTGCGTTTGGAACCGGCTTCTGCCTTCCGTCGTGTGGACTTGGCGGCGCGCCGCCGGCGGGCGCAGCAATTATTGGAGCGGATTGGCGCGCGGATTTCGCCCGAGGCGGAGGTCAACGTGCTGTCGATGCCTGAACAGCAATTGGTCGAGATAGCCTGCGCGTTGGGCGCAGGGGCCCGCGCGCTCATCATGGATGAACCGACGGCGTCGCTGACTCAAAAGGAGCAGCACCTCCTCTTTGCCATTGTCAGGGACCTGCGCAACAGCGGGGTGGGCATCGTGTACATCACTCACCGGCTCGAAGAAGTGTTCACCCTGGCAGACAAGGTCACCGTTCTGCGTGATGGCCAAACTGTCGCCACCGGGACGGCGACTGACATGACCGAGGCATCGCTGATTCGACTCATGGTCGGACGCGAGGTTTCCCAAATCTACCCACCCTTGGAGACTGATTTGGGACAAGTGGTCTTATCCTTGAGCGGGTTGGGGTGTTCCTTTTCCGGTCTGCGCGACATCAGCCTGGAAGTCCGGCGTGGCGAAGTGCTCGGGCTTGCCGGACTGGTCGGCGCTGGCCGCACAGAACTGGCGCGGGTGCTTTTTGGCATTACACCCGCTGATGCCGGCCAAATGTTCATCGATGGAAGACAGGTCGCTGTCCAGTCGCCACAGCAGGCGATTGCCTGCGGCATCGGCTACGTCCCGGAAGACCGGCGGCGTCATGGTGTCATTCTCGAACTTTCAGTGGCAGAGAATATCACCATGGCCATCCACAACCGCATTTTTCCAGGCGCCTGGCTGCGCTTTGCCGCCGAACGGCAACTTGGTCTCGAGTACATCCGCCGGCTCGACATCAAAACCAGCTGTCCCGAGGCCCCGGTCAATTCTCTCTCGGGCGGCAACCAGCAAAAGGTGTCGGTTGCGCGGTGGCTGGCAACCCAACCCAAGGTGCTCATTCTGGATGAGCCGACTCAGGGAGCGGATGTCGGGGCCAAGGGTGAGATACACCGGATTATCCGCCGGCTGGCAAAACAAGGGCTCGGGGTGTTGTTGATTTCAAGCGACCTTCCGGAGGTAATCGGAATGAGTGACCGGATAGCCGTCATGCGGCACGGCACGGTGGTGGACACGCTGGCCGCCGGGAGCAATCCGCGAGACATCATGGCTGCCGCTTTTGGGCGCAAGGAGAAGGCGGCGTGAAACGGCATTTTCGTGAATGGTCGATTGCGGCGGCGCTCGGGCTGGTGCTGCTTGGGCTGGCGCTTGTTGCCCCCTCATTTTATGAACGGCAACCGTTGCTGTCGCTCCTGGCCAGTGAGTCTCCATCCCTTGTCGTCGCCTGCGGGATGGCCCTTGTTATTCTGGCGCGGCAAATTGATATTTCTGTCGGGTCCCAATTTGCTGTGTGCAGTGTCTGCGCCGGATTGCTGGCAGCAACGCATTGGCCGTTGGGGTTGGTGCTGTTGGCGTCCGTGGCCATCGGAGTTGTCATGGGGGCGCTGAACGGGTTTTTGGTGGCCGGGCTGGGACTGCCCTCGATTGTGGTGACGCTGGCTACAATGGTCAGTTGGCGCAAGGCCCTCGAGTGGCAACGTCAGGGCCAATTCGTCAACTTGCCCGATGGGACGCAGTGGTTCGGCCTGACCCAGGTTCAAGGCCAGCTTGCCCTGGTAGCAGCGGCTTTGGGCCTGGTGATTCTTTTGAGCATGGCCATGAGCTGCCTGGCGGCGGGCCGTTTCGTTTATGCCGTCGGCAGCGACGCCGAGGCAGCGCGCCTGGCAGGGCTCCGTCCGCGTCTGGTAACCTTTGGCGTATTTGTTCTCATAGGCGCTCTGACCGGGGCCGCAGCGCTGATGAACATGGTACAGTCGCCGCAGGTTGATCCGAAATCGGGCACTGGCCTGGAACTCAAAGTCATCGCCGCAGTTGTGGTGGGGGGCGTGGCCATTACCGGCGGACGGGGGAACCTGTGGGGCGTTTTTGTGGGTGTGTTATTGCTGGCCTGCATCAGTCCGGCGCTGGTTCATTTGCATGTCGAGGCCTACTGGGAACGGGCTATTCAGGGGGGGATAATTTTGCTCGCGGTGGTTGCTGACGGCCTGCGCGGGCGGAAACAAACAAATGAAAGCATTGGATTTGGGTAAAAGGGGCGTTGCTCGCCTGGCATGGCCGCAGGGATGGAAACGATTCCTGCTGCGCCACGAGACATGGCTGCTGCTGATCGTGATCCTGGAGTGTCTTTACTTCAACGCCGTTGGACGCCGATTCGGCACCTTGGAGAACAGTTACGACATCCTGAGGCATTCGGTTGAAATCGGGCTATTGGCGCTGGCGATGACGCCGGTAATCTTTGCGGGCGGGATCGATCTGTCGGTGGGCTCGTTATTGGGGTTATGCGCTATCCTGTTTGGCAAACTCTGGCGCGACGCCCATGTCCCCATCGGCTTAGCCGCCCTGTCCACACCCTGCATTGGCGCCGCCGCAGGCCTTTTGAATGCCTGGCTCATTACCCGTTTGCGGCTCCCGCCGTTAATCGTAACGCTGGGAACCTTCTCGCTTTTCCGCGGCCTGGCCGAGGCCATTACTCACGGCGTCGATACGTTCACGGGCTTTCCTGATTCTTTTCTGAGGCTTGGGCAAGGCCAAATCCTCGGAGTACCGGCCCAAGCACCGCTGTTCATTGTCGTGACAATCCTCTTATGGCTTTTGGTTCATCGAACCACTTTCGGGCGCTCCTGGCGCGCGATTGGCCTTTCACCGGAGGGCGCCCGTTACTCCGGGATTCCTGTATCGCGCCGGATTGGGATGAGTTATGTGCTCACGGGCGCCATGGCGGGCCTGGCAGCGGTCATTTACACCTCGCGCCTGGGCCAAGCGCGAGCCGACGCCGGGGTGGGCTATGAACTCTATGCCATCACCGCCGTGGTCCTGGGGGGCACCAGCATCTTTGGTGGCGTCGGCTCAATGCATGGGACCCTGCTCGGGATAGCAGCCATTGCCATACTGGACAACGGCCTAGTCCATGCCCTGCAACCCCGCGAGTTCGCCGGTTTGCTCACCGGGGCTTTATTGCTGCTGGCGCTCTCCGGTTCTGTTCTGGCGAAAAAGATCGCGCTGGTCCGCGCGGCTCGGTACACTTCCGCCTCAGAAACTCAATCGCCAGCCCAATGAAGAACATCCTGCTCCTTGCCCTTTTAGTGGCGATTTTGGTCACCGGCTGTGGAAAGTCTCCGGAATCGCAGTCCGCCAGCGGCAACAAAAAGCTGCTGATTGCGTTGATGCCCAAAAGCAAGGGCAACGCTTATTTTATCTCGTGCAGGAAAGGCGCCGAAAAGGCGGCCAGTGAACTGGGGGTCGAGTTGATCTTCGACGGCCCTACCGAGCCGGACCCTGCGAAACAAAATGAGATCGTCGAGAATTGGATAACGCTGGGAGTCGATGCCATTGCCGCAGCCTGCGAAAACAAAGAGGGCATCTCGACGGCCCTGCGCAAAGCTCAAAGCAAAGGCATCAAAGTCATTACCTACGATTCCGATGCGCTGCAGGATGCCCGCGCCTTTTTTGTCAACCAGGCGACTCCCGCAGGAATTGGCGACACGCTAATGGACGACGCGGCGCGCTTGATGGGAAACGAAGGTGAGTTTGCCATCATTACTGCCAGCCTGACAGCGGCCAACATGAATGAATGGCAAAAATACATCGAGGCGCGCCGGGCTTCCAAATACCCGAACATCAAAACTGTGGCTGTGCGCCCCTGCGATGATCTCAAAGATAAAGCCCAAGCCGAAGCGACCGCATTGTTAAGCGCCAATCCGAATCTCAAATTGATTATGGCCATCTGCTCGCCGGCAGTTCCGGGCGCAGCCGAGGCGGTCAAACAAGCGGGCAAAGCCGGCCAGGTCAAAGTCATCGGGCTGGGGTTGCCCAGCGAGAATCGCCGATATGTACATGACGGGATAACTGACAGCGTGATTCTTTGGAAAACGGAGGACCTGGGTTATTTAACAGTCTATGCCGCCCAAGCACTGGTGAAGGGAACTTTAAAGCCTGGCGACAAGAATTTCAAAGCGGGGAGCCTCGGGGAATTCGAAATCCAGGGTGACAATATCCTTTTAGGTAAACCATTTATTTTTAACAAAAGCAATATAGACCAGTTCGATTTTTGACCACAAAGCATGCAGACGGAAGCTTCGATGTTCGCGCCTTCGCGGGAGAGGATCGGGTCTCATTGGCGGCGGCTTTGTTCGAGGATAGGCGAGCGGCGCGCCGGTAGCGCAGGCGACCGCGCTGCTGCGGCCTATATCCTCGGTCAGTTTCGCGCGGCCAGTCTCGACAATGTCCAAGCCGAGCCTTTCCCGTGCGTGTCAGTACTGGAGGCGCGGGCCGAAGTTGCGCTGGGAACAAAGAAGCGCCTGTGGCCAGTGGTGGCCCGGGTGTTGGCGGGTTCACCGGGCACGCCAGGCTCTCGGGCGATTGAAGCCGGGCTGGTATGGATAGAAATGCCGGAGCAGGCGGAGCGTTTGTTACAACCATCGCTCCGGGGCAAAATCGCCGTCCTGTTCGGCCCCATGCCGACCCGGGCCGAACTCCACCGGCGCCTGGTCGAATGCGCCCCTGCAGCCGTCATCCACGTCGATGACCGCCTCCCTTTCGAGTGGGTAAAAGATGATGGCGTTTATCCGGTTTGGGCCAGGAAATATGGCATGCCTCCGACCTTAACCATCCCCTTCCGCGCGGCTTGGGATTTAAAAAAGGCCGGCGCAAACCGGGCGAGGCTCCGCGCGGTTGTCTCGTTGAAAGAAGTTGCTTCCAGTAACGCGGTCGGGGAAATTCCTGGCCGGCGACCCGGCCTGCCGTTGGTGGTGGTCAGCGCGCATCATGATACTCAGTGCAACAACACGGGCGCCGATGACAATGCCTCCGGGGTTGTCGCCTTGCTCGAATTGGCCCAGTTGCTCAAGGCCAAGCGCCCTTTGCGCACAATTCGCTTTGTCTCATTTGGTGCAGAAGAACAGCTCTCCGTCGGTTCAGCGCGCTACGTCATGGCGCATCGGCGGGAAATGGCTGAATTTGGGGTGGTGATGAATCTGGACAGCGTTGCCTCGCCGCTTGGGCATCACTGGCTTTTCCGAGCCGGGACGGGCTCGTTTGGCGCATGGATGGTTCGCTCGCTCGCCAAAAACGGCTTGGACACCGTCGAGAAAATCGCGCCGATGCCCTTTGCGGACCAATTCCCTTTCTCCGTGTTCGGAGTGCCCGCTGTGACCTTAATGCGTGCCAATATGGACAGCGGCATGCGCTGGCAACATCACAGTGCTCAGGATAATCTCGGCAATGTTTCCTTCACCGAACTGGTTCGGGTCATCCAGGCAGTCACTGCCACCGCGTTCGATTTGGCGCGCACGGTTAAGTGGCCGTTCAAAAAAGGGTTAGCCCCCGAACAGCGGACCGAGACGGCCCGGATGGGCAAGGAATTGTTTGGATTTTAAAACGTATGGAATATCACTTGCACGGCCAGGGCCGTGACTTGGGCGTTTTTCCGCTCGAAGAGTTACAACGCCGCCGGCAATCCGGTGGGTTGACCGGGACCGAGTTGGCGTGGCGCGAGGGCATGGCACAATGGCAAAGCTTGGACTCCATTCTGTCGGCTGCCCCCGCTGCAACGAGGTCCATGCCGCCTCCGCTGCCTGCATCGGCCCTGAAGAAAAACCCCAATTCCCTCGTCGCCTGGGTGGTGGCGGGGGGAATTGTAATGTTTCTGGCCGGAGCAAGCCTGATGGGAGTGCTGGTCGTCAAGGTGGCCCAACGACTCCGGGTGCAGAGCCAAGGGGCCACGGGCAACGACTTGCTCCTGGCAAGCAAGCCCATTGTCTGGAATACCAACAGCCTCACCGAGAGAGAGGTCCAAAAACGGGCCAAGGCCTTTCGCGTGCGCGAATATATTGATGGTTACAAAGAACGTGGCCATCGGGATACACCATGCGACGCGGAATCGCTTCAATTCCTGCGAACCTGGATCGACAGCTATTACGGCGGCGCCCAAACGGTCGCTTCGGCCAAACTCCAGGAGCTGGCCGACAAGCTGGTTTCCAGTGCCAATTGTGACGATCCGCTGGTGTTGACCGCCACTGCAGTCACCGGCCCTGAACTGCACGAGTCGATTTACCGGTTGGAGCGGGCCCTTAAGAACTTTGGCGATTCCCGTTATCGCGCCTATCCCCAATTTTACGCAACCGTCGTGCTCGCCAATGATGTGCGGGACGACCCCGGGCGGGTTGAGGTCTTGGATGCGACAGCCTTGGCGTTATTCAAGAAGGCCTTTCACGATGGCAGTTTTAGGCCTCAAGACCAACCCGAGCTGGCGGAAATCCTGGTGAACGGCTGGGGATATAACTTTTTCACTCGTAAAGGAGCGGTTATTGCTTCAATTGCGCAAAAAGCGGGAAAGCCGTACGAATGGCTGGGCCTTGTCCTGGAAGGCGAACACGAGGTCGTGCAGGCCTGGCGCTCGCGGGGAGGCGGTTACGGCAATACCGTGAGCCAGGCTAGTTGGCAGGCATTTGAAACCCATTCCGAGGCGGCGCAAGACAGCTTTACCAGGGCCTGGACTTTGCGCCCGGATTTGCCTCTAGCCCCAGAACGGATGGTCTATGTAGCCATGGGGATTTCGGGATTGGAAGAAATGCGCCTCTGGTTTGACCGGACGACCGCAGCCCAAATCGACTATCCGAGGGCATGGACCGACATGCGCTGGGGTTTGCGCCCCCGGTGGCACGGCAGCCTGGAATCCATGCGGGCCCTGGGCGTGGCGGCCATTAATACGCGGCGTTTCGATACAGACGTTCCGCGCAAGTTTTTCGACGTCGTTACCGATATGGAATCCGAGAGCCACATGCCTTATGGCCAGCATATTTATGGGCGTGAAGATATTTGGCCGCAGTTTCAACAGATGTATGAAGGCTATTTGGCGGCGCCCTCAGAGACTAATTTGATCGAGGGATGGCGCACCAGTTTCAGCGTGGTGGCGTACTTGGCAGGCCATTATGACGTGGCGCGCAAACAGCTCGAGAAGCTCAAGTGGAGGCCTTTGCAAAACAGCCTGGAGGGCTGGGACCAGGATTTATCCCTCATGTCTCTGGAAGTGGCGAGCCGCACGGGGCCTATGGCAGTCCAAGTCAACTCCGCCGAAGAGGCGAGCAAGATGGGCAACGTGACGGCGGCATTGCAGGCCTATCAGGCGCTTAGCCACACTCCCGGCCTGGACGAACTCACCAGCCGCTATGTTGATGCTCGAATCGCCGCTCTAAAGTTAGAACAGGCCCTGCAGCAAGGCGGGTGGGTCGATTTCCTGCCTAAAAAAGACGAGGACCCAGCCTGGGTTTGCCTGCGCGGCAAGTACCATTGCATCGAGGATGGCTCGGTGGAAATTGAGGCCGGCCCCACCGGCTATCTGCTCTTTCCCCGTGCCCGCATCGGCTCAAACTTCGAGGTCCGGGGCGAATTCGAACCTGTTCGGTCTTCTAACCACAGTTTCCAAGCTGGGTTGGTCGCCGGAATGCCTGATTTGCGCGATTACGACTTTTACGCCTTTCGTATGAAACGCAACGAAAACGAGGGGGAAGTGGCCAGTCTTTCTTACGGCTGGAGCAAGCGCCAGCTCGAACGCACCGTGAAATTGAACGACAGCACCAATTCATTCCAACTCCGCTTCGAGGAAGGCCGGGCCACAGCTTCGTTTAATGACCTGCAGATATTCCGCGACGCCAAAATCCCAGGCCCCCTCAGGGTTCCTCGCCAGGAGTTCATGGCTGGCCTGGGCGCCTTTAATGATTCGAATCAAACGGTTGTCCGCTATCGGCACGTTCAAATCCGCAGACACTAGAACTCGCCGAGCCTGGACATTTCGCAGCGCGGGCAAGCCCCAACCAAAACGATCAGCCGCGAGAGAACGCAAAGAACGCAAAGATTACTCAGGATTCCACACCAGGAAACCGTCGCGAAAATGAAAGGCTTTTCAATATAATGATTCATAGTTGATACACCCGGCGTGGGATCTCATTAACCCCGGCGCTTTAGCCCGGTGGTGCGCGGCCCGGCGAGGATTCGAGCCGTTTCAAAGGCTTCTCGGCCCGAGATGGCTGGGGCGGTTTTCGCCTCTACGGCCGTGGATAGCAAAGCAATTGTGCGCCAAACCACTGTGACATCCGGCAAGGGTATAGTGACAAAATGGCACGAATGGCACACATTAGCCACTTCATAAACCAGGTCCTATTCGCTATCTATTTGCCTTATTACTAGTTAGTTACATTTGAATTGCAATCTGTGGCACCATGCCTGCTTAAAGGCCATTGGCTTTGTCTATTTTAGCCAGGAAAAACTATGGCAAAAGTAATTGGAATTGATTTGGGCACGACTAATTCGTGCATGGCCGTCATGGAAGGCGGCGAGCCGGTGGTGTTGGAGAACTCTGAGGGACGTCGGGTAACGCCTTCGGTTGTAGCATTCACTAAAACGGGTGAACGTTTGGTAGGCGATGCCGCCAAACGCCAGGGAGTTACCAACTCGAGGAACACGATTTATTCAATCAAGCGCTTCATGGGGCGCAAATACTCCGAAGTTGAAGAAGAGCGCAAGCGTGTTCCCTACAAGGTGGTCTCGGGGACCAATGGCGACGCTTACGTGGAGGTCGAGGTTGATGGAAAACCCAAGCAGTTTAGCCCGCCCGAAATCTCGGCGATGATATTGGCCAAACTCAAGACCGACGCTGAAATGCGCCTGGGCGAGAAGATCAACCAGGCCGTCATTACCGTACCTGCTTATTTTAACGACTCGCAGCGGCAAGCCACCAAGGACGCGGGACGCATCGCCGGACTTGAGGTCCTGCGAATCATTAACGAGCCGACTGCCGCTTCGCTGGCATACGGTTTGGATAAGAAGAAGGATGAAGAGATCGCCGTTTATGACCTGGGCGGCGGCACATTCGATATTTCGGTGCTGGAAATTGGTGATGGAGTTTTCGAAGTGAAAGCCACCAATGGCGATACCCACCTAGGGGGCGACGACTGGGATGGCCGGATTATGGATTGGATTCTCGACGAATTCAAAAAAGAGCACGGCATGGACCTGCGCAAACAGCCCGATGCCCTCCAGCGCATCAAAGAGGAGGCTGAGAAAGCCAAGATTTCCCTGTCCAGCTCGCAGGTGTACGAGATCAACCTGCCGTTCATCACCGCCGACGCCAGCGGACCCAAGCACATCAGCATGAAGCTGACCCGCGCCAAGATGGAGCAGCTCTGCGATGACCTGTTCGAGCGCACCATCACCCCGGTCCGGAATTGCCTCCATGATGCGGGAGTCAGCGCGGATAAAATCGATGAACTGGTGCTGGTTGGCGGCATGACTCGCATGCCCAAGGTGGTCGATACCGCCCACTCTCTGGTCAACAAGACCCCCCATCAAGGGGTCAACCCGGACGAGGTCGTGGCGGTGGGAGCGGCCATTCAGGCCGGCGTTTTGAAGGGGGAGGTCAAGGACGTCCTGCTGCTGGATGTGACCCCGCTCTCGCTTGGCATTGAGACCCTGGGCGGAGTCTATACCAAGCTCATCGAGCGCAATACGACCATTCCAACCCGCAAGTCTGAAATCTTCTCGACGGCATCCGATAACCAGCCGGGCGTCGAAATCCACGTGCTCCAGGGAGAACGGCCCCTGGCCCGCGACAATAAGACTATCGGCAAGTTCCACCTGACGGATATCCCACCCGCGCCACGGGGTGTGCCGCAGATCGAGGTTACCTTCGACATCGACGCCAACGGCATCCTCCACGTCAGCGCCAAGGACCTCGGCACCGGCAAGGAACAGAAGATCACGATTACGGCCAGCAGCGGCTTGAACAAAGACGAGATTGAAAAGATGCGCCGCGACGCCGAGGCACATGCCGACGAAGACAAGAAGCAGCGCGAGGAAATCGAGCTGCGCAACGAAGCCGATAACGCCGTGTATCGCTCCGAAAAGATGCTCAAGGATAACGCTGATAAAATCTCCGGTGCTGATAAGAGCAAGATAGAAGAGGCGATTAAAGAAGCCCGCGAGGCGCTCAAAGGCCAGGACAGCGCGGCCATCCGCTCTGCAAATGAGAAACTCAATGAGGTATGGCAGTCCGTTTCCGCTGAGCTCTACAAAGCCGCCAGCGAGAAGGCCCGCGCCGGCAAAGGCCAGGAACAACCGGGCGCCGGTGGCGGCCCCAGTGCCGGGGGCGAACAGGCCCAAGGCGCCAAGAAGGACGAAGGTCCCATCATTGACGCCGAGGTCGTGGACGAGAAGAAATGATGCGCGATTTGGGGCAGGCTTTTTGGCCTGCCCCCCGCGTTTCAATCGCGGCTAATCGCGGCTTGTCGCGGTTCAGCGCGGTTTAATCCCGATGACGAAGTGAAAAAGCAAAATGGGCTCCTTTTATGCCGGCTGCATGGAGGGCATGAACGCGCAGGCGGATGCCCGGCGCAACACCTTGATGGCCGCGGGTCCGGTGGTTGCTGCGGCGGCCTAAACTAATTTCCCCCCGCGAGTGCGGCGGGATTTTGATTCGAAACAAATCAAGAACAAACAATAGGAAAAGCAAACTATGACACTAAACGTTAAACCGCTCGGCGACCGTATCCTGGTGGAAGCGGTCGAAGAGAAGGAAGTCAAGAAAGGCGGGATCATCATCCCCGATACCGCCAAAGAAAAGCCGATGGAGAGCATGGTCGTGGCGCTCGGCACCGGCAAAACCGATGACAATGGGAAAAAAGTTCCCTTTGAAATCAAAAAGGGGGACCGCGTGCTCGTCAGCAAGTACGGCGGCACGGAAATCAAGCTCGATGGCAAGGAATACAAGATACTTAACTCGGATGACGTCCTGGCCGTCCTGGAATAATCACGTTTAACATTCAACTAATAATTAGCAACGTATGGCAGCAAAACAATTAATCTTCGACGAGAACGCTCGTCAGACCCTCTTGAAGGGGGTCAGCAAACTGGCTCGAGCCGTGGCCGCAACGCTCGGTCCCAAGGGCCGCAATGTGGTGCTCGACAAGAAATTCGGTTCACCCACCGTGACCAAAGACGGGGTGACCGTCGCCAAGGAGATCGAGCTGGAAGACCCCTATGAGAACATGGGCGCGCAAATGGTGCGCGAGGTCGCCAGCAAAACCAGCGATGCCGCCGGTGACGGCACCACTACCGCAACGGTGCTGGCCGAGGCCATCTTCCGGGAAGGCCTGAAGTACGTCACCTCGGGCGCCAATCCCATTGGCATTCAACGCGGGGTCAATAAGGCCGTGGCCGCCGCCGTCGAGCAGCTCGATAAGATCGCCAAGAAGGTCAAAGACAAAGAGGAGATCAAACAGGTCGCCACTGTCTCGGCCAACTGGGACAACACCATCGGCGAGATTATCGCCGACGCCATGGATAAGGTGGGCAAGGACGGCACGATTACCGTCGAGGAAGCCAAATCCATCGAAACCACTCTCGATGTGGTGGAGGGCATGCAGTTCGACAAGGGGTATCTGTCGCCTTACTTCGTCACCAACGCCGAGACGATGGAATGCCGCCTCGAGGATGCTTACGTCCTGATTTACGAAAAGAAAATCAGCAGCCTCAAGGACCTGCTGCCGATCCTGGAAAAAGTGGCCAAAGTTGGCAAACCGATGTTGATCATTGCCGAAGAAGTCGAGGGTGAAGCCCTGGCTACCCTGGTGGTCAACAAACTGCGCGGCACGCTTAACGTCTGCGCCGTCAAGGCCCCCGGGTTCGGCGACCGCCGCAAGGCCATGTGCGAGGACATCGCCATCCTGACTGGCGGCAAGTTCATGAGCGAGGACCTTGGCATCAAGCTCGAGAGCCTCAGCCTCGATGACCTTGGCCGCGCCAAGAGCGTGGTGGTCGATAAAGAAAACACCACCCTCGTCGAGGGCGGCGGCAAGAGCTCCGAAATCCAGGGCCGGGTCAATCAGATTCGGCGCCAGATCGAGGAGACCACCTCCGATTACGATCGCGAGAAGCTCCAGGAACGCCTGGCTAAACTCGCCGGCGGCGTGGCCGTCATTAATGTCGGCGCAGCCACCGAAACCGAGATGAAGGAGAAGAAGGCCCGTGTCGAAGACGCCCTTCATGCAACCCGCGCGGCGGTCGAAGAGGGCATTGTCCCTGGCGGCGGCGTGGCGCTGTTGCGCTGCCTCTCGGCCATCGACACCGTCAAGCCCGAGAACGACGATGAACGCATCGGCGTGGACATTGTTAAACGGGCCGTCGAGTTCCCAACCCGCGCCTTGGCCGACAACGCGGGCGTGGAAGGCTCGGTAGTGGTCCAGGAAGTCAAACGCCGCAAAGGCAACGACGGCTACAATGTCTCGACCGGCGTGTATGAAGACCTCGTTAAGGCCGGGGTGGTCGATCCGAAGAAAGTCACCCGCACGGCCCTGCAGAATGCGGCTTCGATTGCCGGACTGCTCCTGACGACCGAATGCCTCGTGACCGAAATCCCCGAGAAGGAGAAGAAAGCTCCGATGCCGGGCGGCCACGGCGGCGGCATGGGCGACATGGATTATTAAGCGCCAGCAGGGCAGAGCGTCCCCTTGCCCTGTTACGGGAGGGACTGAATCAAAGCGAGGGGCAGGCGCTTCGCCTGCCCCTTCGCAAGCGGGCGAATTCAAAGCGAGGCTGGAGCACGCCAGCCTCGCTTTTTTTACGAATCCCTGCCCTCCAGGCAAGGATGAGAAACAGCAATGCTGCACGGTAGCGCAAGAGGCGGGCACACCTCTCCAGTCAAAAGCTTTCCCTCGACGTAAAACACGGCAACCCTGAGCCAACGTTATGGACCAATTGCATGACATCACTGATATCGGAGCAAACCTGGCGCATCGGTCATTTGACCCCGATCGAAAGCAAGTGATAGGAAGGGCTTTCGCTGCCGGGGTGCGCACTCTGATCATCACCGGCGCCAGTGTTGCCGGCAGTCACGAAGGGGTTCGCATTGCGCGCGAATACCCAGGCCGGCTGTTCGCAACGGCCGGGGTCCATCCCCACGACAGCCGGAACTGCACTGACGCAACCATTTCCGAACTCCGCGAGCTGGCGGCCGCCAACGAGGTGGTGGCAATAGGCGAATGCGGCCTGGATTTTAACCGTGATTACTCCCCCAGACCGCAACAGGAGAAGTGGTTCGAGGCGCAGGTCGCCCTGGCAGAGGAGTTGGAGATGCCGCTCTTTTTGCACGAGCGGGACGCCCGGCAGCGATTCTGCGAAATCCTGGCGAAAGCGCGAAAGAAAGTGCCCGCTGTGCTTCACTGCTTCACGGGCACGCGCGAGGACCTGAGGACTTACCTCGGGATGGGCTTGCACATCGGTATCACGGGCTGGATTTGTGATGAGCGCCGAGGCACGCATCTGCGTGAGCTGGTTCAGGACATCCCGCTCGACCGCCTGATGATCGAAACCGACGCGCCTTTCCTCCTTCCACGAACGATGCCCAGCAGACCCAAGGATGGCCGGAATGAACCTGCCTTTCTGCGGTACGTCCTCCAGACGGTCGCTGAATGCCTCTCGAAACCGGCCTCCGAGGTAGCGGCGGCTACCACCAATACGGCGCGGGAATTCTTTCGGCTTTGAGACTGATCTCCAAAGATTGGCCCAGATTTTGCTTGAAAAACCTTCGGGCCCGCTCATAGTCGCGCCACGGTGTTCGCTAGTCATTTGAATTCGAAATTAAAGTGCTCTCTAAACTGTGCTCGGGGATGCGGGTTTCAAAGGGTTGGAGGTGGTCGTCGAGACCGTTGAACAGGTTCTCGATGCGCAAAAGGAATCCCTGTGCCGCAGTGAAGTCCTCGCCTATTACAGAGGAGTCTGCAACATACGCTACAACTGTAACCTGCCGAGGATTCTCCCTCTCCCCTTCCGAAGGGGAGAGGGCTGGGGAGAGGGGTCCCTCTCTATGCAGTCTATCTCATCCCAGTAAGAACTGCTTTGCAAAGAAGGAAGTCTCCAACCCAACATCAAATCCGGCGATGTGGCGTGCGGCGCTCGCCCCGCTCTTTTGGTTGCCCGTTTTTCTGTGCGCCATCGGAGTTCAAATAGCCTCAGCAGCGCCACGAGACATCAGCGCGCATACGCGCGATCAAATCCAAATTCTCCAGGACGAAAAGGCCTCGCGCACTCCCGCGCAAAGGAAAATCGATTCGCAACTGATTTATTCCTTGCGCGAGCGGCATCAGAAATTCCTGAGCCGCAATCTGCCGTCGTTAAAGCCGGTGTTGAAGCTCGAGCGCGACGGGCGGGTGCTGGTGGACTTGAACGCCGAAGTGACTCCCGGGTTGCTGGATTTTATACGGCAGAACGGGGGTGTAGTCGTCAACAGCTTCCAACGTTATCGGGCGGTGCGCGCTTTGGTTCCACTGGACGGCATCGAGCCGCTGGCCGCCCAGGCAGAAGTGCGCTCGGTTCGGCCAGCGGACGGGGCGATGGTTAATGCGAGTGGGTCCGTTTGCCATGAAGGCGATATCGCTCACCGTGCGGACGTTGCGCGCCAGAGGTTTGGTGTGGATGGCACGGGGATAAAGATCGGAGTGTTGTCGGATAGCGTGGATTACCTCTCGCAGGTCCAAACCGCAGGGCAACTTTCGACGGTCACGGTGCTGCCGGGTCAGTCGGGTACCGGTAATGGCGAAGGAACAGCGATTCTCGAGATTCTTCATGCTCTTGCGCCGGGTTCAGACCTTTATTTCGCGACGGCCTTTAGTAGCATCGCGAGCTTCGCCCAAAACATCCGAGACCTGCAGGCTGCCGGTTGCAACATCATTGTGGATGATGTCACTTATTTTAACGAATCCCCTTTTCAGGACGGGCCTATTGCCCAAGCGGTTGATGACGTGAGCGCCGCCGGTGTACTGTTCTTCTCCTCTGCGGGAAACTCGGGAAGCGTCGATCACGGGACAGCCGGGACGTGGGAGGGTGATTTTAAAGACGGCGGCCCGGCTACGATTGGGCGGGGCGGACGGGTCCATGATTTTGGCGGGACCAATTACAATACTCTGATGTATGGCGGGGGTAGCTTCAAGATGGTGAACCTGTTTTGGGCCGACCCGCTGGGCGCCTCGACGAATGATTATGATGTCTATGTGCTGGATTCCACCGGCTCGATCATCGCCAGTTCAACCGACGTTCAGGATGGCACTGGAGACCCTTACGAGACCATTCCCTTTATCTATCCTGGGAATGGCATCGTTATTGTGAAGTACTCGGGCGCGGACCGGTACCTCTCTCTCAGCACAGGCCGGGGTGTGTTGGCAATTTCCACTCCAGGGGCAACGCATGGGCACAATGCATCGGTCGCCAGCAACGCCTTCTGCGTGGCCGCAACCAAGGCCAGTTCCCCGCCTCAACCCTTCTCAGGCGGGACCGCCAATCCCGTTGAATCCTTTAGTTCGGACGGGCCTCGCCACATGTTTTTCAACCCGGACGGCAGTGCAATGACACCGGGTAATTTCTCCTCAACCGGAGGGCAAGTGTTCCAGAAGCCGGATTTGACTGCCGCCGATGGTGTGACGACTGCCGTGCCCTCATTCCCGTCGTTCTATGGCACATCTGCTGCCGCCCCGCACGCAGCCGCCATTGCGGCTTTATTATGGTCCTACTGCCCGTTTCTTTCAGCCGGTGCTGTGAAATCCATTCTCAGCCAATCCACCTTGGATATCGAGCAGTCGGGGTTGGATCGTGACGCCGGTTTTGGAATTGTGATGGCTGATCAAGCCCTGTCGGCGGGGTTCCAGGTGAGCATCCAATCCGTTCAGTTGCAGGATGCTAACGGCAACGGCAGCCTGGATACGAACGAGTGCGCCGATGTGCTGGTCACACTCCAGAATCCCATGTCTCAGTCTTTCACCGGGATTACTGCTGTTCTCATTGCCACCACTCCTGAAGTCCTGGTCGATCCCGCCCCACGAAGCCTGCCGGCGCTGCTCTCCGGGGGAAGCGCAACTTTCACGACTCCTTTTCGCCTGAGCACAACGCCTTCTTTTATTTCTGGTACCAATGCGCAGTTTACGCTCAAGCTGACGTTGGCGGACCAGAGCACCTTTTTACTGCCATTCCAACTCAGCACGCTGGCTCTTGGTCCGCCAGTGACGGCCTCCTCGACTACCACGCCTACGGACATTCCGGACCTGGGCAGTATTTCCTCGCCGGTCTCGGTGAGCGGTTTTGACGGAAACGTCGGCCAGATCAAGGTTTCAGTCTATATTACGCACCCGTACGATTCGGACCTGACGATGACGCTTTTGGGTCCGGATGGAACGTCGGTGCTGTTGAGCGCCAACAACGGCGACAGCGGCCAAAACTATGGAGCAGCGTGCACCAATGCGACGGTCTTTTTCGACGGGGCTACTGCCAGTGTTGCTTCCGCTTCCGCGCCGTTCGTAGGGACGTTTCAACCGCAGGAGGCTCTGTCGGTCTTTCAAGGCAAGAGTGGCAATGCCGTCAACGGACTGTGGCAATTACAGGTCGAGGATCAGGTGCAGGGAGATGTGGGGACGCTTCAGTGCTGGCAATTGGAGCTGTCCGCGATTGCCTCGCGCGATGGAGGCGGGCAATGCCTGGTTCCGCCGCAGGTCAACCAACCGCCCACAAATCAGTTTGTGCTCAATGGTGGAACAACCCTGTTCACCGTGGGCGCGCAGGGAACGGCTCCGCTGAGTTATCAATGGTATTTCAACGAGACCAATAGCCTGCCTGATCAGACCAACGCCACCCTGGTCCTTAGCAATGCCACGCCAGACCAGACAGGCGACTACACTGTAGTAGTGAGCAATCCCTACGGCAGCGTCAGCAACTCAGCCAGCCTGCTGGTTTGGGTCCCGCCCACCTTGTCTTGTGGGACCAATCGCACCATTGAATTGGGCGCTGCGTGGGGCTTTGACGCGCCGGTCGTCACTGGCAGCAATACAACCCTCGTGCTTCTGGGTACGCAAACTAATAGCGGCTGCGGCCAAACTTTCACGGCCACTCGCAGTTGGCTGGCTACTGATCAGGACAATTTCCAGGCTACCTGCACCCAGACCGTGACGGTGGTGGATACGACCCCTCCCTTATTGAGCTGTCCGGGGAACAAGAGCGTCACCAACGGAACGCCCTGGAGTTTCGATGCGCCCACAGCCCAGGATGCCAGCCAGAGCGAAGTGCTGGTTTATGACAACTGGAGCAACGACCTGTCCAGAGTCCTGGCTCCAGGTTCGACAAAGGTCGGCAACGAAATCATTCTGGACAGCTCAGAGCGTTACCCGACGCGTTTTGCCTTCCAGTACTGGGGAACCAATACACAGCAGGCCGGCTTTGTGGGCAACGTAATGGTCGAGGTCCGGTTCTACAGCAATGATGGGCCGGCGCTGGTGACGGGCGAGGCCACACCCGGCAGCATCCTTTATGACAGCGGACTGTTGCCGCTGGCGGCCAGCCCGAGCGGGTCTGTGGTGGTGCAGGATTTTCAACTGAACGCTGCGGTGCCGTTGGTTGGGGCGTTGCCTGATTCGTTCACCTGGAGC
>DASYZB010000027.1 GCA_035946615.1 Verrucomicrobiia bacterium | reverse complement strand
GGTGTGTTCGACGGCACCGCTTACTGGATGCAGGTGGACGTGCGCACCAATGGCGGCGGAGCTTTTACCGGGCTAAGTCCGCGCCAGGAACTGACGCCGACGCCGTACGCGGTGTACGCGGAAACCGCCAACGCGGGAGGTCTGAGCGGGACGCTCCCGGCCGGAAGCCTGAGCGGCGCCTACGGTGGCTCCCTCAGCCTGATCAATCCAGGCAACGTTTTCGCGGGCAATGGCTCTGGACTGACCAATGTTAACGCAGCCACCCTTGGGGGATTAACCGCAGGGAGTTTCTGGCGGTTGGGAGGCAACGCTGGAGTGCCTACCGGCACCAATTTCATAGGCACGACCGACAACCAGTATTTTGATATCCGAGTCAACAATCTTCGAGCCATGCGTTACCGTGTGCTGACCGATGCGGCAGGAGTGTTCAGCAATGCGCCGAATGTGATAGGCGGCTCCTCGGTGAACCTGACGGCTCCGGGTGTGGTGGGCGCAACGATCGCCGGCGGCGGCGGGAACGACACCAACGGGAACGTCTATGTGAACACAGTCGGCGCAGATTTTGGCACCGTGGGAGGCGGGTACGCCAACACCGCGGGCGGCACCAATTCGACAGTCGGTGGAGGTTATCTAAACGTGGCCAGCGGACCAGGCTCATTCATCGGTGGCGGCGGTTACGACGGGCAAAATCCCTTCGGGAATAAGGCCTCAGGAGGGGGCGCCGTGGTCGGCGGCGGTGTCTATAACGCAGCCATTGGGATGGACTCGACGGTGGGTGGCGGCTTTGGCAACGCGGCGTGGGGGGTGGGTGCTTTTGTCGGGGGCGGTGGTTATGATGGTGTGCATCAGCAGGCGAACAGCGCCAATAGCCCCGGCTCTGCCGTCGGCGGCGGCGTTGGTAACCTGAGCTCTGGTTACGAGGCAACGGTGGCCGGGGGCTATGAAAACATGGCCTATGTTGATTACACTATGGTCGGTGGCGGCTATCAAAACGCTGCCTACAGCCCCTACGCCGCAGTGGTCGGGGGCTATCAGAACACCGCCAACGGCACCAACTCGACCATCGGTGGCGGCTATCAAAACGCCGCCAACGGCCCCGGCTCATTCATCGGCGGCGGCGGTTTTGACGGAAATCTCGCCGACGGCGCGGGGAATAACGCCAGCGGGGCTGCGGCTGTGATTGGCGGCGGTTTGAAAAATACCAATCTCGCTTATTATGGAACGATTGGCGGTGGCCAACTGAACTTCGCAAACAGCTCCAGCAGCGGTTTTCTCTACGGTGGCTCGACCGTCGCGGGCGGCGCGGGCAACAAGGCCACCACCGATTTCGCGACCGTGGGTGGCGGGATTTTCAATGCCGCCAGTGGGGTGGATTCTACAGTTCCCGGCGGCATCGCCAACGTCGCCGGCGGCGTCGGCAGCTTTGCCGCCGGGCAATCGGCCCAAACGATTCATGATGGAACCTTCATCTGGGGCGACGGAACTCAAGTGTTCAATGGGGAGAACGTGGACGATGGTTTCAACGTGCTCGCCACCGGCGGGGTATATTTCTACAACGGCACCAACGGACTGCATATTGACGGGTTTGGGAATAATAATGGCACCCTTGATTATGGCCTCAAGTTCGGCGGCGCCCTTTCGAGCGGTGAAGGCATCGCTTCCCAACGGACGGCGGGCGGCAACCAATATGGCTTGGACTTTTACACCTCTTCTGCCAACCGGATGTCGATTGCCAACAACGGTTATGTCGGCATTAACACCACCAGCCCATCCGAGCGGCTTGAAGTCAACGGCCGGTTCGTGTTGATCGATGGGGCCAACGCGAACAATGGGAACGGTCCGATCGATGCCTACATCGGCGGCAATGGCGGGGGCAATGACGTGCAGATTGGCAGCATGAATAGCCTCATCACCAGCATCGGATTTTGGAACTACGCCGCTGGCGCCTGGATGCACATCGCCTGCAGCTCGATCACCATCCACGGCGGCGCCGACCTGGCCGAGCCGTTCCCAATGACCGCAGCGGCCAGGGAGATTCTTCCAGGCGCGGTTGTGGTTATTGACGAGGAGAACCCGGGCCGGCTGAAGTTGAGCGAGCGGGCTTATGACCTGCGCGTCGCGGGCGTGGTGAGCGGCGCCAACGGGATCAACCCCGGCATACAGATGCAACAGCAAGGACTGCTGGAAGGCGGCAAAAACGTGGCGCTCACCGGGCGTGTTTACGCGCAGGCCGACACCTCAAACGGTCCCATTAAGCCCGGCGATTTGCTGACGACATCAAGCCTGCCGGGCCGCGCCATGAAAGTTACCGACTACGCCCAGGCCCAGGGCGCGATTTTGGGCAAAGCCATGACGGGGTTGAGTGAAGGCAAAGGTATGGTGCTTGTGTTGGTGACTCTGCAGTGACCACGGGAGCGCCAAGCAAGCCACAAACATTGGGAAACAGGTCTCATTCCGAAAGGTGTGGTGAGGACCATAAAACCAAAGAGCTCAAACCTCTGCGTGGCGGTCAAGTGGCTCGGGCCAAGGTTGGCCCTCGGCGGCCTGCTGGTTTCATCGCATGCACTAGCCGTGGGGAGCTGGTCGGCGCTGGTGAATACCGCGCCCGATTCGGTGGCTCTGATGCTCCAACTTTCTGACGGCACGGTGATGGCTGCAAATAATACGTCCTGCGTCTTCAACTGCATTGGTAGTAGCTGGTATCGGCTGACACCCGACGGCTTTGGCAACTACGCCAATGGCAACTGGACCACACTGGCTTCGATGAACGACAGCCGCCTTTTTTATTCGAGCGAAGTTCTGACCGACGGCCGGGTTTTCGTGGCGGGGGGTGAATATGGCAGTGGTGGAGCAACGGCCGAAATATTCGATCCCCTGGCCAATGGTGGCGCTGGTTCCTGGACGTACATCAATCCGCCAACTTCTCTGCTGAACCCAAGCAAGGGCAATGGCTTTGTGGACGCGCAATCGAAGGTGTTGCCTAATGGCGACGTTCTAGAGGCCCCGATCAATCCGGCGATCAACAATGGAACTTTGATCTACAACCCTTCCGCGAATACTTGGTCCCAGGGGCCTCAAAGTGTGAACCGGCAGGTCGAGACAAGTTGGGTCAAACTGCCCGATGACAGCATTTTGACGGTTGACCCGTTAGATGGCTACAATGGAGAGCCTGGCACAAACTCAGAACGCTACATCCCTTCCCTCGGCCAGTGGGTGCCGGACGCGAATCTGCCGGTGAATTTGTGGGTCGATCTTTCAGCCGCGGGTCTCGTCGGGGAAATCGGACCGGCCTTTCTGTTGCCCGACGGGCGGGCCTTTTTCCTCGGCGGCTCCGGGCATACTGCCTATTACACCCCTTCGGGCAACAACAACCCGGGCAAGTGGACGCAAGGGCCTGACATACCCGGAGGGTTAGTGGCCGCCGACGCCCCGGGAGCCATGATGGTGAACGGCAAGATTCTCGTCGCTGTGGCTGCGCCCCCTTCTCCAAGTGGTAGCAGTGCCAATTTCCCAAGTCCGACAAGTTTCTTCGAGTTTGATTACACCGCTGGCACCAATGGAGCATTCGCCCAGACCGGCAGCCCGACCGGCGGCCTGACAGACAATATTTCATCGTATCAGTGCGCGATGCTCGTTCTTCCGTCCGGAAACGTGCTTTACTGTCACTTCGAGCAAGGGAATATCGGCTATTCCGGCTTCGGGAGTCAGCTCTACGTTTATCACCCGGACACTGGCCCCCTGGCTGCCGGCAAGCCGGCCATTTCCAGCATCACCCTGAACTCAGACGGTTCCTATCACCTCGTCGGCACTGGGCTCAACGGCATCTCCGAAGGGGCCGCCTTTGGCGACGATGCCCAGATGAACGGCAACTACCCGCTGGTGCGCCTGACTGATTACCGTGGGCACGTCTATTACGGGCGCACCTACAACTGGAACAGCACCAGCGTCCACACCGGCAGAAACCTGGTGACCACCGAGTTTACCGTGCCCGTGGCCGGTGGTAGCAATTCTCTGGTGGTGGTCGCCAACGGCATTGCGTCGGACCCAGTCACTTTCTACGGACCGGTCTGGGTTGATTTCAACAATATGGGCATTCAGAATGGCACCTACCAGTTCCCTCTTCAAACCCTGGCTGCAGGTGTAAGTCTCGTTGCCACAGGCGGGACCATTGCCTTTAAGGCCAACGTTCAGCCCAGCGTCTCGCCTGAAACCATGACGATCTCGAAACCCATGACTCTCATCTCGGTAGGCGGTCCCGCTACCATTGGACAATAATCAAAACGGTTATGTCAGAAACCAAAAGCTGGCTGGATGCAAGGAAACCTGGTCTGAGAAAAAAGCAATGAGCACTCGCAATCAAAATCGCATTCTTTCCACTAGGCGACGGCGGCTCGTGCTGGCCTTCACCGCAGCGTGGCTGCTGTTGTCGTGGCGCGCTGGAGCCGTGGGCTCCTGGATAAAGGTGGCTACCACACCTCCGGGCGGGGGCGCGGCCGGTCACATGCTGCTGCTCTCCGACGCAACGGTCATGGTTCAAGACGGCAACAGCTCCAGGTGGTTTCGACTGATGCCCGACGGCACCGGCGGCTATACGAACGGAATCTGGACGAATGATATCCTTTCGTCGTCCTACGGTCGTAAATTCTACGCGTCCGATGTCCTGCAGGACGGGAGGGTTTTCATTGCCGGCGGGGAGTATCCCACTAATGGGGCGCAACAGACCCTCTCGGAGGTTTATAATCCGTCGAACAACCTTTGGACCACAAATACGGAGACCGTAAGCGCGGTTTTTAAGGACTCAGAATCCGTGGTCCTTCCGGATGGCACTGTGTTGGTGCATCCGGTCGGTCGCGGGACCAATAGTCCAAACACCACCATGATCTACAGCCCCGTGTCAGACATTTGGAGCGTTGGACCAACCAATCAGCAAAGCCAGGGAGAAGCGACTTGGGTGAAGCTTCCCGATGATAGCATCCTCGGGGTGGACCGAGGCGCCGCAAGCTCCGAGCGCTACATTCCCTCGCTAAACACGTGGGTCCCGGACGCAAACGTTCCGGTGGCTTTGTACACCAACGGTGAAACCGGAGCGGCGTTTTTGCTGCCGGATAAACGCGCCTTTTTCCTCGGCGCCAGCGGACACACTGGCCTGTACACCCCCAGTGGCACGACGAATATAGGCTCTTGGGCCGCCGGCCCGGACATTCTCGACGGACGTTATGCTGACGACGCTCCGGCGGCCATGATGAACAACGGCAAGATTCTGTGCGTGGCGGGCACGAATGCGCCAAACGGTGGGAGCTTTGGTTTGCTGTGGTTCTACGAATACGATTACTCCGTTGGCGCCAATGGAGCTTTTCTGCCAACGAGGAGTCCGACCAATTCCGCGGTCGGCGCCTCTTTCGCTTCTGCTTCTTATAACCTTTCCATGCTGGATCTTCCGGACGGAACCGTCCTCATGAGCCTGGGGGCTTCGTCAGGCCAGCTCTATGTTTACCAGCCTGACAAGACCCCGGTGGCCTCCGGGAAGCCGACGATCGATAGCATTGGTTGGAACAAGGACGGTTCGCTGCGCCTGACCGGCAAATTGTTCAATGGCATTTCTGAAGGCTCGACCTTTGGCGATGACGCGCAGGAAGCCAGCAACTACCCAATCGTGGCCTTGAAGGATAGTCTGGGGAACGTCACCTACGCTCGTACATTTAACTGGAGCAGCACTAGTGTCATGACCGGCGGCAGGCTCATGACGACCGAAGTCACCCTCCCGGCGAGCGTTTATGACGTTCCGGCAACTTACTCGCTCGTGGTGATTGCCAACGGCATTTCCTCGGATCCCGTCACGTTTTACGGACCGGTCTGGGTGGACTTCAACGTCTCCTTCCCGAGCCCAAATGGCACTTATTCATTCCCCTATTCCAAGCTGGCGGAGGGGACCAACGCCGTATTGAGCGGCGGGACCATCGCCATCAACGCCGGCACCCAACCCAGCGATTCGACCGAAACTATGACGATTTCAAAACCCATGACTATCATCTCGGTGTTTGGCCCTTCCACCATCGGACATTAGCTCCCGGCTATGGATAGCAAATCGCTAGGTCTCGTCGTCTGCGTTCTGGAACTTTTCTCATGCTCCCGCGCCGCTCCGGCTGCAGAAACGGCGACGCTGCGGGGGCACGTGCCGGAAGTCATCAAACGCCTCAACCTCCAACCGGTGGGCCGGCTGCCGGCTGCCCAGCGCTTGAACCTGGCCATCGGATTGCCCCTGCGCAACCAGAGCGCCCTCACCAACCTGCTCCAGCAGCTTTACGATCCGAGCAGCGCCAATTTCCATCGTTACCTGACGCCGGAGCAGTTCACTCAGCAGTTTGGGCCGACCGAAGCCGATTACCAGGCCGTCCTCCACTTTGCCCAAACCAACGGGTTCGTGGTGACGAGTACGTTTACCCACCGTCAACTCGTGGATGTGTCAGCCGCGGTGTCGGATATTGAGAAGACATTCCACATCTACTTGCGCGCCTACCAGCATCCGACCGAGCCGCGGGAGTTCTTTGCGCCGGATATCGAACCGTCCGTGCCAACGAATGTCCCCATCCTGAGCATCAGCGGACTGAACAATTACGCCCAGACAACGGCCCTTCGCCGGCGGCCAAACAACCCGCCATCGGGCGGCGCAGCGGGAACGGGGCCTTTCGGGACTTACCAGGGCAAGGATTTCAGGAACGCATATGTGCCGGGAGTAAAGTTAAACGGTTCCGGCCAGTATGTGGGCCTGGTGGAGATGGACGGTTTTTACGCCAGTGACATTAGAGCTTACGAGACTCGGGCCGGCTTGCCGAATGTGCCCATTACCGTGATTTCGTTGTCCGGCTCTTCCGGTTATCCGGATAACAACACCAACGCCGTAGCCGAAGTATCGCTGGACATTGAAATGGTAATTTCCATGGCGCCAGGCCTCGCGGGTTTGTACGTCTTTGAGGGCAATTCCTATGACGAAATTCTGGGCAGCATGGCCACATACGCCGGGATCAAGCAATTCAGCAGTTCCTTTGTCGGGTATGGGTTCGACTCAAGCGGTGACAACCTCCTCCAGACGATGGCCGCTCAAGGACAATCCTTTTTTCAAGCCTCCGGCGACGGCGACGCTTATACGGTGCCTATCACGGCGCCCAGCGACTCTCGCTACGTTACCAGCGTGGGAGGGACCCAGTTAATTATGGACGCGACCGCAAGCAATTACGTTTCGGAGACCGTGTGGAATTCGGGGTTTCAAAACCCTGGATGGGGCCAAAACGGAGGTGTGCCCGGTGGTGGCTATTGGGGAAGCGGTGGCGGGGTCAGCAGCAGTTACTCGGTTCCCGGCTGGCAGCAAGGTGTCAATCTGCCGGCGGTCGGCGGATCGACGTCCCAGCGTAACATTCCCGACGTCGCCCTGGTAGCCGTTAATGTCTGGGTCAATTATTTTAATGGTCTATCAGGAAATTTTGAGGGCACTAGCATCGCCGCGCCGCTTTGGGCCGGCTTTACCGCCCTGGTCAATCAGCAGGCCGCCGCGGACGGAAAACCTGCGGTCGGGTTTGTCGCCCCTGCTTGCTATGCGATCGGCGAGGGGAGCCAATATAACAACTGTTTCCACGACATCACGGTTGGAAACAATTTTTGGCCGGGAAGTCCCAGCCAATTCAACGCGGCCGTGGGTTACGACCTATGCACCGGCTGGGGCACACCGAACGGAGCGGCGATGATTCGAGCGCTCGAGGGGTATGCCGGACCGGTGTTTGTTGACTTCAACTACACCGGTTCCACTAGGAACGGCAGTTATGATGCGCCGTTCAAAACCATCACGGAGGCCACCAACGCTGTCGCCACGAAAGGGACTCTCTTTATCAAGACTTCTGGATCGAGTTCCGAAACACTGACCATCTCCAAACCGATGACCATTACCACCCTGGGCGCCACAGCCACGGTCGGCCATTAATCTGGTCAAGCTAGACACA
This sequence comes from Verrucomicrobiia bacterium, assembly GCA_035946615.1. Classification (NCBI taxonomy): domain Bacteria; kingdom Pseudomonadati; phylum Verrucomicrobiota; class Verrucomicrobiia; species Verrucomicrobiia bacterium. Next base: position 63,096 of record DASYZB010000027.1, on the reverse strand, counting down.
ACGCGAATGGAATTAAGCAACCTACACCCAACGAATGACGCCCGGGGATGCTTCGCTTCAGTCGTTTTGAGCGCGAAAGTTTGAGAAAATATGAAAATCAACCACCTCATCCAAATCCTCATTGGGGGCTTCGTGCCCTTCCACATGTGGGCGCAACCCGTTCCGGTACCCGACGTTCTTGGCAGCGCCAGTTCTTTTACTGTGATTGCGGTCGAGGGGGATGGTGACTATCAAACCAACTCCGATCTGGATGACTTCAGCGCTTCAGGGTCCTGCTACAGTCAACTCGACGGGAGCGCGGCATCCGCCGCGCAATGGATTAATTACCTCTTCGGGACGGAGTTCAATGGCGCGGGCAGGCTTCGCGTGGTGGCCGGCAACTATCTGGGTGAACCAAGCACCAGTGCCGTCGGCACAACATCTGTTTATATCCTCTTCAAAATCACGAACTCGTTCCATTATCAGTTCGAATCTACCGTTACAACCACCCAGGATATACTCGGCCACGTCACCTTCGACGGCATTGACAATTCCAACGGGACGATGCTGGCAAACGGCACCATTTCGTCAAACCTGTACGCACTGCACGCCCTCATGGCCCAGGGGAATGGTTCCGGGGATGGGGAAGGAACCTGGTCGTATTCATTGTCACTGACGCCGGCTAACACGCCGGCGCGGCTCAGCGCGGCTCAAAAATCCGATCTTTATGCGCAGTTGTCAGCTTCGAGGACACTTTCCAACCTGCTGGCCGCCCAGGCCAACAATGAGGCGCCTGCGGAGCGCCTGGAGTTCCTGCAGGCTTCGGTAGTCATCCTTGCCTTGGCGAATGATCTGGACCAGGACTTCCTGGACCCCCTCGATACGAATTATACCGTGATTTCACAGGCGGCGCCGCTGCCAGTCACCCCCCTTGCCGCAGGCAACGGTATCACCCAGCTTGAAGCGGATGATTACAACGCGTGGCTCACCAATCTTTCGCTGACCGCCGGGTATGACGCGGCCCTCACCAGTTCCCTCAATCGGGCTCAAGGGGCGGCCTTTGCGGGCAATTCCTTCTGGGACACGGCTCAGATGAACGCCGCGGCGCAGTTCGAGGCCCAACTGGCGGCGCTCTTTGACCAGGAACCGGCGCTCAGGTCCAATGTGGTGGCTCAGTTTGAATCCGATGGGTTTCAGGGCGCGATGGTCACCACCAATGACGCCATCGCTTTGCAAACGCAGATTTCCACCAACGGATTGCCTGCTGGCCTGCTGGACGCGCTGACGGGGCTTGGGGCGGACTCGCAAACTATTACGAATATTCAGAACAATCTGTTGACGGCAGACGCGGGCACCCTGGCCGGCAGTTTTCCAGAAAGTCTTGTCAATACAAATCTTGACTTGGCGGCGCAGACACTCGCCTCCGGCCTGAGAAATGCTTCCCTGAGATTGATGAATGCAAGCTTGCTTCCGGGTGGACAACTCCGCTTCGATTTGCCGACTGAGCCAGGATATGCCTATACCATTCAATTTGCTCAAAACCTCGGTAATCCGGCAGGTTGGACGACGCTCTTCACCAACCACGCAACCACACCGTTGACATCGTTTACCAATACTCTTCCCCCGAACGCGCCGGCCGGGTTTTACCGGGCGTCGCACAATTGAACCTCTTGAGCGGGCTTTTGGGAGCGTCTTCGGGCTTGCCGTCCCCTGCCTTTGGAGGCAGGTTGGCTCTGTGCTGGTAAAGCAGAAGAGCAAAAACACGCAGGATCTCGCGGCGCGCATTTTCCGTCGCCTTAAAAAGACTCGCGGGATGGATGAGCATGAGCGGTGGCAGCACGCCCTTTGCTTCGCCATGTCCCCACAAGAACGATGCCACTTCAGCATCAAGACAGCCCGCTCGGCCTATTCCTTAAAGGGCTCCACCAGGAAAAAATAAAGTTCATCCTCATTGGAGCGATGGCAGCTATCGAGCAGGGGGCGCCCCTGATGACGCTGGATTACGACTTTTGGGTCCACCTTCCTGAGCGTCAGTATGTTCGCCTGCTGACTATCGTTCAGCGTCTTGGCGGGACGATCCGCGCCCGAACCCTGTACCAATTGAGCGACGAGACCCAAGTCAATGCCATCTTCCAACCCGACGGTCTGCGATCATTTGAGAAGGAATGGCGGCACTGCCGGTTAGGCAAATTGGAAGGTGTCTCGCTACACATTCTTCCCCTGGCCCGAGTAATCGCCAGCAAACGGGCCGCAGCAAGAGACAAAGACAAGGCTGTTCTCCCCATCCTCGAACGCACGTTGCGCCTCCGAAAGCGACTGGCGAAAGGAACAGCACGCTAAGAGCCTAGGACTGGATTAGGGATGCGGACCTTCCCGTCAAGGTGTTTACCAACGGCGAAACCGGGGCCGCGTTTCTATTGCCCGACGGGCGCGCATTTTTCCTCGGCGCCAGTGGACACACCGCCCTCTACACCCCGAGGGACGCTTGCTCCGGCGCTCGCTGCGGTTAAAAAGTTTTCGGGGTTCGTGTAAATTCGTCAAATTCGTGTCTTGGTTTCATGGCGGTTGCGATGCTGCGTAAGCTGCAAGGGCAGTCATGTCCTCGATCGCAAGCTTCTCGACGGTGGGTTTCATCAAGGCGCTTCCGATTCCGGCTCGCGCACCGTGTTTGAAATCATAGAGCTGGCGCACGAGGTAACTGGGCGAACGACCGGCAATGCCTGGAATGGGCCCCAGTCCTTTGAGGCCGGGGCCATGACAGATGGCGCACTGCACTGTCCGGCCCTGCCCTCCCGTCGTGGCCAGCGCTTTGCCTTTCTCAATGCTGCCGATGGGGACGTACGCTATGAAACGCGAGCGTGAATCCCGGCTGATAAACTGTTCCAAGTTCTCCGGCACCTCGATAATCCTTTGGCCAATCGGCTCCGTTTCGCCGTTTTTCAAATCCACTAAATGCCAGCCATGCGCGTGGGTCTTGGGCACGGTATTGGTTTCAATGACCTGAATAATCGATTTCAATTTCAGAGTGGAAAAATAAGCTGCCGCTGCTTCGGAGTCTTCCGTGGAGGCGGCTTTGGCCAGCGCAATCATTGCTTTGGGCGGACCTCTTTGGGGCACCGAGGTCCTTCGCGCTCCGCTCTTGAAGTCCGCCATCTGTTGCACAATGTAGATCGCCGGGAGCGCGGCCAGACTCGTGTTTTCCGGACCTCCGGTTCCCTCGGCACGGTGACAATAGCCGCAGGCGAGCACGTCCGGCTTTTTGCCGCGCGCGACAATTTCAGGCATGGGCGGATGGTCCTGGGGGTGCCAGTCGGGAGAAAAGAAGCCGTCAGATACCTGGCTAAGGCTGAAGCCCAGCTTGCTATCGGGAACACGTCGCAAAGCCCCGTTATCGCGGGGCGCCTTCAGGCCCCCAGCATCGACCGGATATGCCCAAACCGGCGGACCGTTATCCTCCCCGACGGCAATTAGGGTTCCCGCATTCCCCGATAAAGCCAAAACTGCTGCCACTAAGGTCCATCGGTTCAACCTCTTGCGGCGAACTGCGCAATTGAAAATATGGCGCATGGTGAAACTTCAAACTAAAACGGTTCGTATAGCTATTAGCTACTTATGGAGAATAATGCTGGCGAGTGCAATGAATGGCTGACTCAGCACGCTTCGGGCTGACGCCCATCCGACGCTGCTTGATTGGGCGGATATGCAGGCGAAGCTGGCGGACATGTTTGGCCGCCCGGTGGACCCAGTGAGCCGGCGCGGCATCGAGAGGAGCCGCAACCGGTACCGCAAACATTCAATTCTGACAACGGCGACGCCCATTTATGCGGAGGGATGAGGCCTACCTGGAGGATATCCTTGAAGCGGCCAGGTCTGTGCGGCGTTTTCACCGACGGAGTTTCTTTGGAAGAATTCAAAGCGAACGAAGAAAAGTATGAGGCGGTGAATCGCAAGTTCGAGATCATTGGGGAAGCTGCAGAAAGAAGCAGGAGGAGACGAATGCGAATAAGAGTTTGACACCTGCCTCGCGGGCTTTTAGCTTGAAAGGCAGTAATATTGTTATGGCTGAGAACATTCCTAATATCCCGGCTGGCGCTGTTCCGCCGAAAAAAGAAACCGGAAAGGTCCAACCTAAGAAGGAGACTGTCCGGATCAATTTGCCGCCTAAACCCTCGGCCGCTCCGACGATCAAGTTGCCCACACTGCCTCCGGGCGGACCCGCAGCCGCCGCTGCAGCCCCGGCTGCCGCTGCGGCTCCGGCACGCGGAGCGGCCCCAGCGGCCGCACCAAGGGCCAGCGCCGCACCCACCGCAGCCGGCGTCCCCAGGCCAGCAGCGCCTCCGGCCCCACGTCCAGCGCCCATGATGTCCGTCATGCCGGCCATCAGCCCGGTGGATAAAATTCTGGCCGTGGCTGCGGCGTTCATTGGGCTGGCAGCGGCTCTTTCGACCGCCTATTGCATCTTTATGCTTCCGAATTGAGGGCGTGAGGGAACCTTCTGAACCAAGGGCCTGTGACAAAGTCGCCGATTGCCAATTGGCCCTAACATGTCGAACGCTGAACCGCTGATTATTTCATATGGCTGATCCCAGAATTGTTTCACTAACGCAGGACAACTTTTCCAAAGAAGTGCTGGAATCGGAAAAACCGGTTCTAGTGGATTTTTGGGCGGAGTGGTGCGGCCCTTGCAAGATGCTGGCGCCAATTTTGGATGAACTGGCCCAGGAATATGATGGCCGGGTCCGAATCGCTAAAGTCAATATTGACGAACACCAAGGGCTGGCTGCCGAGTATGGCATCCACTCGATCCCGACCTTGCTTCTGTTCCAACAGGGCCAGGTCGCAAACCAAATGGTCGGTTTGCGCACTAAAAAGGACCTCAAAGCCAGTTTCGACCGTGTAGCGGCCTAAAGGGCTGCGGCGCGGAATGCTATGGCCCGGGTCTGCCGGACATGCGATGCCGCTCATTTTTACACCCGGCCAACTCAGGCAGAGAGCGGAGTTTTATCACCAGCTTTATCAGCTCACTGGCGCCGGGATTGGGCTGCCGGCGGCCCTGCGACAGCTAAGCCAGAATCCTCCCGGGCCGGCATACCGCAGGCCGGTTGGCGAACTGCTTAAACACATCGCGGACGGGAACTCGTTCACGGACTCTCTTGAGGCCCTTCCTGCCTGGCTGCCCTCCTTCGATATCGCTTTGCTCAGCGCAGGCGAGCAGAGCGGAAGGCTCGATGCCAGTTTCCGCCTGCTGGCCGATTATTACCAGGATCGGGCCCGAGTCGCCCGCCAGATGCTGGCCGATTTGGCCTACCCGGTCTTTCTGTTTCACTTTGCGATTTTTATCTTTGCCTTCGTGCGCTGGTTCCGGGCGGGCACTTGGTTCAGCTTCTTATCTCAAACCGTAGGCGTGCTGCTTCCAATTTACGCCGCCGTTGGCCTGATGATTTATACGGTCCAAAGCCGCCATGGCGAGGGCTGGCGCGGCTGGATAGAGCGTCTGCTTAATCCTCTGCCCCTTTTAGGAACTGCACGGCGCTATTTGGCTCTCGCCCGCCTCTCGGCCGCTCTGGAAGCGCTCCTAAGCGCCGGGGTGACTATCATCGAGGCATGGGAGCTGGCTGGGGCTGCTAGTGGCTCGCCCGCCCTGCGCCGCCTGGTCCTTTCCTGGCGCCCGCTCGTGGACGCGGGGCAGACCCCGGCAGAAGCCGTGCGGGCCTCAGCGAGTTTTCCAGACTTGTTCGTCAACCAATACGCCACTGGCGAGATCAGTGGAAAGCTGGACGAAACCCTCCGGCGGCTGCACGGCTATTATCAGGATGAAGGGTCGCGCAAGCTCCATACAGTGACGCAATGGGTCCCACGGGCCATTTATTTGTGTGTGATGGCCCTTATCGCGTTTTGGGTGATTAGATTTTACGTCGATTATTTTCACCAGGTCGCAGCAGCCGGTGGATTTTGAAAATCGCTAGAATTCTTTAAGGGGATTTCGGCGGATGTGGACGGCTCTGGACAGCACGCCAGGGTCTTGCGTATTTTTTTGCGATGACATTAACCGACCTGCTCTCCAAGGAAGAATTGCGCCGGCGTGAATTTCCGGTCACGCAGCACAAGGTCTTCCTGGCGCACGCGGCCGTTTGCCCTTTATCGCGGAGGGTGTGCGAAGCAGTCGCTTCTTTTGCCCGGCAAGGCGCTACAGGAGATCAGGAGGCATTCGTTTATCCGGCCATCCTGACCCAAGCCCGCAGTCTGGCGGCCCAGTTGCTGCACTGCCAACCCGAGGAAGTCGCCTTAGTGGGCCCCACCTCGCTGGCGTTGAGCTTTTTCGCCAGCGGACTCAAATTGCGGCGGGGCGACAACATCCTGATTTATTTCGAAGATTATCCTTCCAATGTTTATCCTTGGATGGCCCTGGCTGAACAAGGAGTGGAGGTGCGCCTGATGAATACCCGTGGCCTGGGCGCCATCCGCCCCAAAGACGTGCTGGGCCAGGTCGATGAAAACACAAGGCTGGTCGCTCTGGCCTCCTGCCATTTTGTCAGCGGTTACCGGCTCGATTTTCAAACCATTGGCCGGCTCCTGCGCGAGCGGCGAATTCTTTTCTGCCTCGATGCGATTCAGACGCTAGGGGCTTTCCCTATGCCAACCGAACAGGTGGACCTTTTGGCCGCCGACGCGCACAAATGGCTGCTTGGCCCCTGCGGGGCCGGTGTTATGTACGTGCGCCATTCCATCCAGGACCGGCTTAACCCGCCGGTCTATGGCTGGCATAACGTCCAGTGCCCGGATTTCGTTGCTCAGGAAAAAATCGTTCTTCGCAGTGGCGCGGCCAAGTACGAAGCAGGCACGCAGAATCTCCTGGGTTTGGTGGGGCTGAAAGCTGCAATGGAGTTGCTGCTCGAACTGGGTATAGAAAATATTGCCAAAGAATTGCTTCGCAAAAGGGCCTGGCTCGCCCCCGCGCTTCAGGCCAAAGGATACACCGTTTTGCACGCGGACGTTCCGCCCGAGAATACCGGCGGCATCACCTCGTTCCATCAGCCCGGGAAAGACCTGGCCCCGCTTCATCAAAAGCTCCTTCAAGCCAATATCGTCACTTCGTTGCGCGTGGATAGGACGGGCACAAAGTACATTCGGCTCTCGCCGCATTTTTACAACACGGACGAGGAGTTGCATCGTCTGCTCGAATTGCTCTGAACCGGGAGTCATGCTGCCACTCGACATTCAATCCGTCGGCAACGAACTCGCCATCAAATGGGAGGACGGCACGGAGACGTATATCCCACTGGGAAAACTCCGCCGCGCCTGCCCTTGCGCCGGGTGCAAGGGCGAACGCGATGTCATGGGCAATCTCTACAAAGGCCCGGAGCAACCCCTGAGGCCCTCGTCGTTCGAGTTGCGCGCGCTAATCCGAATTGGCGCCTATGCCCTCCAACCTGCCTGGGCCGATGGTCATAACACCGGCATCTACAGCTTCGATTACTTGCGGCGCATAGCTCAAAGCTGACCTGCTCTTAATAATGCGGCGGGGGAGCAGTGGGCGGCGGAACAGCGGGGGCGGATGGGGCTGGTCCGGGAGGTGGCGGCACCGGTTGGTTCAAATAGCTGTTGGGCGTCGGCGCCCCCGGCGGTTGGGCCATCAATTGATCGCGCACATTCCGGTTAATCTGCGGCATTTGATCGATCACATATTGATCAACGCCGTTGTTGCGCAAATAGTCCTGCTGCTCGGGTGTCAATTCAAACACTTGTCCCGTAGCCTGCAACCGTTGGAGCATTTGCTGATCTGACAAACCAGCGCGCTTCATGGCCACAACTTCATCCATTGTGACAAAGCCGTCTCCATTGAGGTCGGCGGTCGGGGCGTTCAAGGCCATTTGGGGAGTAGCCGGGTGGGTTTGTGCGTTGGCAACGGCCTGTTGCGCCGCGCTCGTATCGTGGCCCATGATCTGGTCTTTATTTGCGCCAATCAGATAGCCACCGCCCGCGCCCACGGCGCCGCCCAGCAATGCGCCCAATAACCGATGATGTTCGCCGCCAACCAGGGCGCCCGTCGCCGCTCCCCCCACACCCCCGATGGCCGCCCCTTGCTCTCCCGACGTGCCCGGAAGTTGACGGCAGCCGGTCTCAGTGGCCAAAACGGCAGCCGCCAAGCCGCTGGCTGCCATGATTCGATACAAATTGGTCTTTCGCATAAGACTCCTTTTTCTGCAAAAAACCTCCAACCCCCTTCGCACTTTTAAAATGGGGTGAAATAGGTACAGGGGTTCTTCACAGAAGCAAACCTCGCGGAACTCGGCCCTACTATCTCGCCATAGGCGGGCGCGGCTTGTGGGGATGCTGGGAGTCGGTTTGATGCCGGTTTCCAAAGCGAGCACCGGTCGAGGCCGTTTGAGAGAAAACCGGGCTGTCCAGGCGGCTGGAGGGTTTGCCTGAATTCATCTCCTCGATGAGGTCCGCCACACTTCGCAGCACCCGCGTCGGCTGATAGACGTAGTCAATGACGTTCTCGATACGAGTGGAGCCGCTCAAGACCAGGTAGGATTGCAGACCGGCCTCAACCGCGCCCCGGATGTCTGTCTCCATGGTGTCACCTATGACCACAGTCTCATCGAGTTTGGCGCCGCCGGCCATGTCCGTGAGTTTGCGGCGGGCGCGATGGAACATGTAGCCATTGGGTTTCCCCAGGTAATAGGCGCGCCGCCCGGTGCTGGCTTCGAGAAACGCAGCGGTGGCGCCGGCCCCCGGTCGCGTCCCGTCGCTGGAGACAGGGCACCAGTTGTCGGGGTTCGTCGCCAGGAGCCGCGCGCCCCGCTCAATGCACGAATGGGCCTTGGCCAGTTTTTCCAACGAGGCCGCCCCCTCGCCCACTACAACGTAGCTGGGATGAATGGCGTCATTTGCTATCTTATGTCCATGTAAAGCCGTCAGCAGCCCCCCTTCTCCAATGACAAATACAGTGCAGGCCGGATGGGTTTCATTGAGAAAATCCGCTGTGTTCAGCGCGGAAGTATAAAAATGCCTCGGCGAAAGCCCTGGAATGCCCAAGTGCCCAAGACGCACGGCGAGGTCCTCTGGGGTAGGCGCGGAATTGTTGGTTAAAAAAATAAACGGCGCGCCGTTCATGATGAGCGCCTCGACGAAATCCTTTGCGCCCGGGACGAGGTGATTCTCGCGGTAAATGACGCCGTCCATATCGATCAAATAGCCTGTTTTCATAAGCGAGGCGGCCTGGCCTGTGCCGCAGAAGGGAAAAGAAACACCAATCCTTGGCACGGCGAGAATCGCCTCGACATAAGCAGAGCAAGACCCCTGCCGCCGGGCGCCAAGGCAGAAATGAGGCGTGTGAACCGAGTTACCGCAGCGAAGCTTCCTGGATTTGCGCAGCGTGGATAAAAGGCAACAACAGCTACCCAATATACTCTCGCATCATCCTCAGGTAACGGCGGCAGGTCTCCTTCATGTCACCGGGATTTTTATCCTGTTCGATGGAAGCAAACCCATCGAAGCCGACATCCTTCAGGGCATCGACAATGGCTTTGAAATCCATGACTCCGTCGCCAATCATTGGGAATCTGCGCATCAGGCCGTCGATGTCACGCATATGGAGATTCAGGAGTTGGTGGCGCACCTTGTAAACGGCCACAGGCGGGTATTCGCGCTGCAACATGGTCCAGCCGGCGTCGAGGTTGTACCCAAGAGCCGGGTCGCGAATCTCATCCCAGAGCCGGCGGAATGAGGCGGCCTCGGGCATTAGCGTATGAGTGTGCTGCTCGATGGAGAATTTCAAATCATGCGCCTTGGCCCGCTCCAGGCAGGCCCTGGTCGTTTCGACGTATCCAGCCCAGACGCTGTCCCAATCAAAACCAGAGGCAATGTCGATGTGGAACTTTTCGCCTGGCTTGGGATGAGGTAGTTCGTAATAACGCGGCAAATAATCGCCAGGCCCTCGCAACTCGCGCGCCCAGGGCGCCACGATATTGATAAGGCGCGCGCCCAGCCTTTGCCCGATGCGGCAGCCTGCCTCGAAGTGGTCCAATGCCAGCTCGCGCTCATCCGGTTTCCGGCTCGAAAGCCCTTCGACTACCGGCTGGAACAGGACGAACTGTGACACTTGCAGTTTATTCTGTTCCAGCTTCTGCTTGTAATGGTCCACCCGGGTATCGGTCCAGAAGCCTTTGAGGTCCCGGCTCGCGGTCACGATCAATTCGATGCCGTCGAAGCCCAACTCCCCGACAGTATCGATAGCCCGCTCGGGGTCCACTCCGGGAGAAAAATCGTGAAAGCACCAGCTTAAACAACCCACCTTGGGTTTGCCCTTGGCCGGCGCAGGCTCCGGAGAATTGGCCGCGCTGGATGCCAGCGGCATGGCGGCAGTGGCCAGGGCAGTGACCCGCAGAAAATCGCGGCGGTTGAGAGTGGTTGGTGTATTCATGATGGCGCCCCTTGGGGTTTTGACTGAGAGGACTTTTTCATGCGGAACGGCGGGCATAATGACTCCCGGCGATTCCCAAGTCAATTGAGTCCGATGTGATGCGGGAAGGCGCTGCAAACCTCGTTCAGGGTCACTCCTCGATTTTGGACAGTTTGGCCAGGACGTTGAGGTCTTCGAGCGTGGTGGTGTCGCCCTGGATTTCTGTGCCAGCGGCGATTTGCTTTAAGAGCCGGCGCATGATTTTGCCGGAGCGGGTTTTAGGCAAGGCGTCGGCGAAACGGATATCATCGGGCTTGGCCACTGGCCCGATCTCTTTGGCGACGTGCTGGCGCAACTCCTCCTGGAGCGCGTGGGCCGGCTGAACGTCTCCTTTCAAAGTTACAAATGCGACCAGCGCCTGGCCTTTTAAGGCATCAGGTCTGCCCACCACGGCCGCTTCAGCCACTTTGGGATGGCTCACCAGGGCGCTCTCGACTTCCGCGGTGCCGATGCGATGGCCGGCCACATTCAGGACATCATCGATTCGGCCCACGATCCAAAAGTACCCATCTTTATCCTGCCGGCTGCCGTCGCCCGTGAAATAACTGCCTGGCACTTCACCCCAATAAACCGATTTGTAACGTTGCGGGTCGCCCCAAAGGCCACGCAGCATGCCGGGCCAGGGCCGGCGCAGGACGAGCTTGCCGCCGCTGTTACGAGGGACCGCTTTACCATTGTCATCCACCACCTCGGGCACGATCCCGAAGAAAGGCAGTGTTGCCGAGCCGGGCTTGGTGGGAGTGGCGCCGGGCAGAGGCGTGATGAGGATGCCCCCGGTCTCGGTTTGCCACCAGGTATCGACGATAGGACAGCGCTTGCCGCCGATGACCTCGTAATACCACATCCAGGCTTCGGGATTGATCGGTTCGCCGACGGTCCCCAGGAGCCGCAGGGAGGTCAGGTCATGTTTCTTTGGCCACTCGACTCCCCATTTCATGAAAGCGCGAATGGCGGTTGGCGCGGTGTATAATACCGTCACTCCATACTTTTCCACGATTTTCCAAAAACGATCGGGTTCAGGGAAATTCGGAGCGCCTTCGTACATGAAACTGGTGGCGCCATTGGCCAATGGACCATACACGACGTAGCTATGGCCGGTTACCCAGCCGACGTCGGCTGTACACCAGTACAAATCCTCTTCGCGCAGATCGAAGATCAGACGGGTGGTGAGCTTGACATAGAGCAGGTAACCGGCGGTGGTATGAAGGATGCCTTTGGGCTTGCCGGTTGAGCCGCTGGTGTAAAGGATAAAGAGGGGCGCCTCGCTATCCAGCGGCTCGGCAGGGCAGCGCGCATCTACTTTTGTGAGTTCCACGTGCCACCATAAGTCGCGACCGTCCTGGAATTGTATCTCGTTGCCCGCCCGGCGCAAGACGATGACCTTCTCGATGGTTTTGCCAAGCAGCTTGCCATCGTGGTCTTTGAGGGTAAGGGCCTCATCGACGTTTTGCTTGAGCGGCACAACTGTCCCGCGCCGAAAACCGCCGTCAGCCGTGATAACCAATTTGGCCTGGGAATCCTGGATACGGTCGGCTACAGATTGGGCGCTAAAGCCGCCGAAGACGACCGAGTGGACGGCGCCAATCCGGGCACAGGCGAGCATCGCGATGGCTGCCTCAGGAACCATGGGAAGGTAAATCAGGACGCGGTCGCCCTTTGTAATGCCGTGCCGCTTGAGCACGTTGCCGAAAAGGCAAACCTCATGGTGCAATTGTTTATAGGTCAGAGTGCGTTCCTCCCCGGCCCTGCCGGGCGCTGCGGGTTCGCCTTCCCAGACGAGAGCGGCCTTATTGGCTGTGGCTGTGCCCAGATGCCGGTCGAGGCAGTTGGCGCTGACGTTGAGGCGCCCGCCATTAAACCACTTTGCGAAAGGTTCCTTCCATTCCAACACTTTTGTCCACGGTCTGCTCCAGACCAGCTCGGCTTTAGCTTGTTTGGCCCAGAATTTCTCAGGAGCTTCCACCGATTCCTTGTAGAGCTTGCGGTATTGGGCCAGCGAACGGATGTGGGCGCATTTCGAGAATTCTTTTGGTGGCGCAAAAACCCGGGTTTCCTGCAGGATAGATTCGATGCCGGCTGAGGCGGTTTGAGTATCAGGCATATCAGCGATGGTTCACCCCCATATAGGCGACAGGGTGTGCGCCGTCAACTGTGGAGCCGTGGGCCAAGGCATTCGGGCGATCTGCCAGTGAAAAGGTCGGTTCCCAACCTTTGCAGGAGACGTTAGGAGACGACGTAAGGAGTCGAGTCTCTGATCAAGATTGCCGGCTGGTCGCCTTTGGCTTCACCCGGGAGTTGCTATCAGAGACTCCTTACGTCGTCTCCTACACTCAGGAATGGGCTTCGACTTTGTCATTAGCCCTCCTCGGTCTGGCGATCCAGCACAGGGAACGCTAACGAGCCAAAACGCCGGCGCTCGACTTTGGACGCGCCATGGATAAGCTTCAGCCTTAATGAAGACCGCCTTTGTGTTCCTTTTTCTCGGATTATCGTGCGTACTCTCTTCCCTGGCTGCGGAATCGTTTCCTCTCTGGCCGAACGGGGCTCCGGGCGCATTAGGGAAAGAGGAGAAGGACATCCCGACTTTGACGCCGTATTTGCCGGAGCCGGCGAAGGCCAACGGCGCTGCCATCGTGATTTGCCCGGGGGGTGGTTACGGTATGCTCGCATCGCATGAAGGGGTCGATTACGCGCGCTTCCTCAACGAACAGGGCATCGCCGGTTTTGTTCTGAAGTATCGCCTGGGCTCGGCAGGATACCGCCATCCGGCCATGCTCGAAGACGCGGCCCGCGCCCTGCGCACCGTGCGTGCCCGGGCGCGAGAATGGAATCTAGACCCCCATCGCATTGGAATTATGGGCTCTTCTGCCGGGGGACATCTGGCCTCGACGTTGTTGACTCACTTTGACTACGGCAAGCCGGATGCCACCGACCCAATCGAGCGCCAGAGTTCACGCCCGGACCTGGGGATTCTCTGTTACGCCGTCATTACGATGGGCCAATACACCCACCAAGGGACGAAACATAATTTATTGGGAGACAATCCTTCTCCGGAGCTGGTGCGATTCTTATCAAACGAGACGCAGGTGACCAAGGAGACCCCGCCTTGTTTCATCTGGCACACCTGGGAAGACCCTGTCGTGCCTGTCGAGAATGCCCTGCTGTTCGCCGAAGCGCTGCGCCGAGCCGGTGTGCCTTTCGATTTGCACATCTATCAAAAAGGCGGGCACGGGATGGGATTAGGCACCGCCAAATGGAATCCGGCGGCCAGGCATCCCTGGACGCGCGACTTGGTGTTCTGGCTGGCTCTGCACTTCACCCCTTCGGGCTAAAGTCCCTCATGCGCATTACTGGTGGCAAAGCCGCGCGGAGGCTGCTGAAAGCGCCCAAGGGCCTTGAGGTCCGGCCGACGCCCGACCTGGTGAAACAGGCGGTCTTTAATAGCCTCGGGGCGCGCGTGGCCGGGGCGCGCGTTCTCGAACTGTTTGCCGGCACCGGCGCGCTCAGCCTTGAATGCCTCAGCCGGGGCGCCCTTTCGGTTGTCTGCGTCGAGAAATCTTCGCGCCATGCGGATGTCCTGCGAGATAATTTCCAAAATACCGGTTTTGGACCGGAAACCTTCCAGGTCCGCGTGCAGGACGCCTTTGCGGCGGTGGGCCAACTGGCGGCGGCGGGAGAACGTTTCGATTTCATTATCGCCGACCCGCCTTATGGCGAAAAGAATCTCAATCGGCGCTCGACCTCGCAGGCCCAGCACTTGTTGGATGATGCCAATTTGCCTCAACTGTTTTGCCCGGGCGGCCTTTTCGTCCTGGGTCATGCCCGGCGCGACACCCTCACCATTCCACACAAATGGCATGAGGAAAAAACCCTTCGGCACGGTGACAGCATGATGCGGTTCCTCAGTCCGCGGATTTGAAAGTCCGCACCTCTCATGTCCAAGCGCCTTGCCATCACAATCTCGGGGGCGGTATCGCTCGGCAGTTTCGAGGCCGGCGTGCTTTATGAAATCATTCACGCCATCGGCCAGCACAACCAAAACCCGGACACACCCGCCGAACGCAGGCTCTTCATCGACGTGCTCACTGGCGCCTCGGCGGGTGGCATGAGTGCGACCATTGCGGCCCAGAAGCTCTTGTTTGAAAGAAATTCCCTGGACGGTCCCTATTCGAATGCCCTCTACAGCCCATGGGTGATCGATGCGGACCTTGAATCCCTCCTGGCGATGCATGGGCAGGATGACCCGTCCCAATCCATCTTCTCATCCCAATCTGTAATTGATATTTCCAAGCGCTATCTCACAGCTCGCTACGAAAATGGGCCGTCGCCTGCGCCCATTCGCCACTCGGCCTGCGCGGCCCGGTTGCACCTGGGGCTGGCGCTGGCCAACCTCAACGGAGTCGATTGCGGCCTCGCCCTCCGGCCTGCCGGACAATTCATCTATACGCGCCATCAGGATCAACTGGCTGTCCGCCTCGATGCGATGAATGCACAGGACGATGCTCTTGCGGTTTGGGACCCCCTGCGCAACGCGGCAGTATCCTGCGGCGCATTTCCCTTTGCGTTCCGGGTCATTGAGGTGCAACGCCAGGCCGCCGACTACACCAACCCAGCTCCCATTACACCCCTGACCGGCGCCTGCGCTTTCGCCTACACGGACGGAGGCACGTTTCAAAACGAACCATTGGGCCTGGCCAAAAACCTGGTCGATCAAATCGATGGCCATCTCGATGTCGATAACCGCTTCTACCTGTTCATTGCGCACGGTCCAAAGACCTCGACCGCCAGCGGCTCATTCAATGCCGGCCAGGCCAATTTCCGCAATACGGCCCTGCGCCTGGCCGGCTCGATTTTCGACCAGGCGCGTTTTCAGGATTGGGTGACGGCCGAAGCGGTGAACTCGCAAGTGGCGCTCTTCAACCGGCGGGCCGAGCAACTGCGGGATTGGCTGCGCGAGCCCCTTCCCGAAGCCAATCAGCGCGCCGCTGTTCTGCAACACGCGGCCAGCGCCCTGCTCCCCGGCTTGTTCTCCACCGAATCACCGGTGAGCAACGGGCGTGCGCCGGAGACCCTCGATCAAGCCCGCGCTCGACTGCGCGCACAATTCCTGTCCGATTACAACCGACTGCCCGCAACAACGCGCGATGTTTGGATCGATTCGATTCTGACTTTGGAAAAGGCAGCCAGCCTTGCCTCTCGCGACGAGATGACCATCTTTGGCATCACCGCCGGCCAGAACGAATTGGCTGGGGCCGAGCTTTGCGCCTTTGCGGGATTTTTCGACCGGCGCTATCGGGACCATGATTACGATCTTGGCCGCCAGAAGGCGCAGCAGTTCCTTCAGCAAGAGACCTCCTTTGGGCCGATACAGTACACACCCGAGACGATTCGGCCCATTGATACGGCGCTCAACGGGCTGAAGCTCGAGCAGATGGACCGCCCGCTCCGCGAGCAGGTCCGCGACCGCTTGCGCGTTCGTCTCCGCGAGATGATAAAGGAAGCGGGCCTCAACCCTTGGCTGATTGGCGGGGTAGTGCGAGGTGCGATTGACCTGGTCTTCATCAAACCCGAACTGGAAAAGCTCCTGGGACTCTGAAGGAGATTAATTTTTTGCAGATCTTCTTGACCCGCCAGGGCCCTTTTATTAAGGTGTTAGTTGTGTTAAGCATTCGGCAAGTTGCTCTGTTGCTGGTCGTCGTCGTAAGTGACGACGCCGTAGGGCTTTGTCGAAGCTGAACTGGATTTCGACAAAAACCCACGGCTGGAAACGGTCGTGGGTTTTTTTATGCACTTGCGACCGCTCTCCCGGAAAAACTCGGGGCTCAGCCGCAATTGCAAACAGAACATGAACAAAACTATAAAGACCGCCAGTAAAGCCGCCGACAAAGGCGTGGAGCTTGGGCCACCCATGTCCGGCAGCGAAATCCTCGTGAACGCCCTCGAACGAGAAGGGGTGGATACCATCTTCGCCTATCCCGGCGGAGCGAGCATGGAAATTCACCAGGCACTAACCCGCTCGAAGAAAATCCGCACGGTTCTGCCGCGGCACGAGCAAGGAGGCGCCTTTGCGGCCGATGGTTACGCGCGGGCGACTGGCCGGGCCGGGGTGTGCATGGCGACCAGCGGGCCCGGGGCGACCAACCTCGTCACCGGCATCGCGGACGCCTATATGGACTCGGTGCCGTTGGTAGCCATTACCGGCCAGGTGCCCCAGGCCATGATCGGCAAAGGGGGGTTCCAGGAGACTGATATTTACGGTATGACCCTGCCGGTGGTGAAGCACAGCTATTTGATTACCGACATCAACGATATTCCGCGCGTTGTGAAAGAAGCGTTTCACATCGCGCAAACGGGCCGGCCCGGGCCGGTGCTGATCGACCTGCCCAAAAACGTCCAGCAGGCGCGTACCCAACCGGTCTTCCCAAGCGAGGTCCACATGCGGGGTTATAACCCCGCGCGAAAGGCCAGTGACATCGAGCTGAACGAGATTATCGGGCTGATCGAAAAATCCGAGCGGCCTCTCTTCTATGCCGGGGGTGGCATTATTACCGGCAACGCGAGCGATGAACTGCGCCGGTTTGCCGAAGCCGCCCAAATTCCGGTCACCACCACCATCATGGGTTGCGGGGCATTTCCGGAGTCGCACCGCCTCTCCTTGCGCTGGCTCGGGATGCATGGGGCGGCTTTTGCCAATTGGGCCGTCAACGGCGAGTTCGAGCGGCGCAAAAGCTTCACCGACCCAATGAATCAAATCGCGCCCGGAGCCGATTTGCTGCTGGCTTTCGGTGTGCGCTTCGATGACCGCGTCACAGGCAGGGTGGATAAGTTCTGCGAAACCGGCACTATTGTACACCTGGATATTGATCCGTCGGAGATCAATAAGAACAAACCGGCCAATCTGCCGATCGTCAGCGACGTGAAGTGCGCCCTTGGACGGCTGCTCCAGATGGTTACTGAACGCCCGATCGAGAAGAAGTTCACCGCCTGGCACAAGCAGCTCGAGTCCTGGAAAGCCAAGGCCCCTTTTGGCTACGTGGTGAGCGACGAAGTGATGAAGTCGCAGCACATGCGCGACCACCTCAAGGGGCGCGAGAAAGAGGTTATCCTCCCGCAAATGGCCATCGAGGCCCTGTATGAGCTGACCCATGGCGAGGCGATTATCACTACCGGCGTCGGCCAGCACCAGATGTGGGCCGCCCAATTCTATAAATTCAAATCACCCCGCCAGCTTTTGACCAGCGCCGGGCTGGGCGCCATGGGCTACGGCTACCCCGCCGCCCTGGGCGCAAAGGTGGCTTGCCCAAACCGGCAGGTCGTTGATATCGACGGCGACGGCTCGTTCCTGATGAACGTGCAGGAGTTGGCCACAGCGCACATTGAAAAGATCGCTGCCAAGGCAATTATCCTGAATAACCAGCACCTGGGCATGGTGATGCAGTGGGAGGATAAATTCTATAAAGGCAACCGCGGCCACACTTACCTTGGGGACCCGGACAACCGCCAGCAGATTTACCCCGATTACGTCGCGGTGTGCAACAGTTTCAACGTCAAATGTGAGCGGGTGGTGTACCGGAAGGACTTGCGCCCGGCCTTGCAGCGGATGCTCGATGCCGAGGAACCCTACGTGCTTGACATCGTGGTGCCGTACACCGAGCACGTGCTGCCTTTCATCCCAGCCGGCAAGACGGTTGCCGACATGATTTGGCAGGCCTGAAATACAGTATCGAATTGCTCTTGGGCGGCTACCGGTTTCGCAACCGCCATCCCCTGAGCCGTAACGCATTCCCTATCACCACCAGGTCGGACATGCCCATCGCGGCAGCGCACAAAATCGGACTCAAGAAACCTAGCGCGGCCAGGGGAATGCCAACGGCATTGTAAAAGAAGGCCCAGAACAGATTCTGCTTTATCGTCCTCAAGGTGGCCCGGGCCAAACCAAGGCTTTCCGGGACTGCCTCGATTTCCGATTTCAGGAGGATAATATCCGCCGCTTCACGGGCAATATCACTGGCGCGGCTAACGGCTATGCCGAGGTCTGCCTGTTCGAGGGCAGGGGCATCGTTGATGCCATCCCCCACAAACGCCACCCGCTCGCCCTGCTTCTGCAGGCGCGCCACTAATTCACCCTTACGCTCGGGGCGGACCTGGGCAAAAACATGCTCAGGTCGAATGCCGGCCTCTTGGGCAATACTCGATGCGGTCAGGGCATTATCGCCAGTAACGAGATACGTTTTGAACCCTTCAGCATCGAGTCGCTCAATCACTTCACGCGCGCCGGGTTTGAGTCTATCACGCACTGCAAACAGGCCGGCCAAAGAGCCTCCCAAAGCCAGACCTGCTATTGTCGCCCCCTGGCTGGACCATTCCTGGACAAAACTCCTTCCGGGTTCGAGGTCCACGCCTGATTCAGCCAACCAGGCCAACGAACCTAAGCGAGCCAGAGGGGCCGATGCGGCCCGATCGATGCTATTGACGAACCGCCCCTGGACACCGGCGCCCTGAATTTCCTGCCAATCGCTCAAATCCATGTTCGCTGAAGAAGCTTCTGCCAGCACCCGGCTGATGGGATGTGTCGAGTGCCGGGCCAGTGCAGCGGCCCAAGCGCGGCTGTTTCCGGACAGCCCCGCTGGATTGGCTGAGGGTTGGCTCTCCTGGACTGGCGGTTCCCAGGACTGTGCCAAAGCCGGCTTGCCTAATGTCAGCGTGCCGGTTTTATCGAAAACCACAGCGGTCACCTGGCCGGCCTTTTCGAGGGCGACGCCGTCGCGGATGAGAATCCCGCGTTGTGCGGCGGCATTGGAGCCTGCCATAATGGCGGCGGGAGTGGCCAAGCCCATGGCGCAGGGGCAGGCGATAATCAGGACCGCCGCGGCGCTGATGAAGCCGGCAGCCAGAGGGCCAACCGGCAGCGGAGCGTGCCAGAGGAACTGAGCGAGCCATTGATGAGCCAGGGTTGCTGATTGGGGCGCCAAGCCCCACCAAAGCCCGGCAGCCAAAGCAATGAGAACAACTATCGGCACGAACACGCTGCTGACCCGATCCCCCAACCGCTGAATATTGGCGCGGCTATTCTGTGCCCGTTGAACCGCGGCGATGATGTGCGCCAGGGCCGTCTGCTCGCCGGTGGCGTTCACGCGCATCAGCAGGCGCCCGTTCAGGTTCACGGTGCCGGTGTAGAGCTCAGCCCCCGGCTTCTTATCCACCGCTGCCGATTCACCCGTCAGCATCGATTCATCCACCGCCGAATGGCCTTCCAACACCAAGCCGTCCACAGGCACCCGGTCGCCTGGACGCAAAGCGATTAAATCCCCCTGTGCAAGCGCGCCCACCGGGACCTCGGTCTCGGCGCCATCGCTGTTCCTGCGCCGGGCCATCGCGGGCGCCAGGTCCAGCAAGTTGCGCAAAGCGCTCGATGCGCGCACGCTGACCCGGGATTCTACCCAATGTCCCACGCTGATGAGGGTAATAATCGCCGCTGCTTCCATGAAATAAATATGAACCACCTGGCCGCTCCGCAAGGCCCAGGCGCTGTAGGCGAACGCGGTCGTCGAGCCCAGCGCTACCAGCGTGTCCATGTTCGAGTTGCCTGCCTTGAGTTGCGTCCAAGCTCCGCGATAAAAACGGGCGCCGGCAAAAACCTGGACCACTCCTGACAGCGCGAAGGACATCCATTGAAACCACCGTGCCAGCCCTAAGCCAAATACCCATTCGCCCAGAACCAAAAAAACCGTGATGGGAACACCCAACCAGATATTCAGCCGCCATCCCGCAAGGTGCTCATGCTTGTGCTCCGGTTGGGCGTGCTCGACGATAGTTGCCCCATAACCCTCCTGCTGGACTGCTTGAACCAGCGCCGTTGTGTCTTGAGGCGCGGCAGCCGTCCACCGTACCGTGGCATGATGCGCGTCCAGATTTACAAAAGCCCCCTCCACCCCTTTGACGCCTTCAATGGCCTGCGCCACGTGCCGCGCGCAATTGCCGCACGTCATACCGGTAATCTCCAGCTCGGTAACGGGCCCCGGCCCGGGCTGTTTAAGCTGTGTCTCGTTTAATGGGATGAGTGGTTCAGTCGGCATAATTCTCATCGGCACTTTTAACCTTACGCCAGGTTTGGGTTGGATTCCAACCCCAGCGGAGCGCGCTTCGTCCGCGGGCGGAGGGCTAATGACAAGGTCAGTTCCAAACCTTTGTAGGAGATGACGTAAGGAGTCGCCCATTAGGGCACTGATCAAGATTGTCAGCCGGCCGCCTTTGGTTCACCCGGAAGTTGCTGATCAGAGACTGCTTACGTCGTCTCCTACACTCAGGAATGGCGGCTCGTTGCTTCGGCTCTGTCATTAGCCCCGCTCAAAGCACTGCGGCAAACCGCAGCCCCCGCGTGCTGATGCGCAGTTGGCCGAATCCGAACTGTTGGAGTATTGCTTCGTAAATGATGGTTCCGGTCAGAATCACATCCGCGCGGTTGGGGGGCAGACCCTGAACATGCCTCCGCGCCTCCAAGGGCAGGCTCCAAAGGTGCTCATTGTGCCATCGCAACCGGTCGAGGGTAATGGATGTCGCTTCAAGGCGCTCCCGATTGAAGCTCTCCAGCTTCGCTTCCATGCAGCCCAAGATGCTGGCCGTTCCCCCCGTGCTGATGAGTTGAATCTTACCATCGGCGCCATCTCTCTCTCGTTCCCGAGCTAGAAGCGGGTTGAGTGCCGGCTCTACTTCGCGTTGCAGGAACGATTTCACCCACGCACGGCATGCGGCCAGTTCACCGGGTTGTGGCGGGTCGCTGTGCGCTATTTTTTCCATCAGACGCACCGTGCCCAGCGCGAAACTGCAGGCAAAATCCTTTTGCTCGCCGCGCCCCAGAATAAACTCGCTGCTGCCACCGCCGACATCCACCAGCAGCAGCAGTTGGCTTGACAACCGCGGGTCGGTGGTCACCCCGCGAAAAACCCAATCGGCTTCCTGTTGGCCGGAGATGATTTCGAGGTCCAACCCGCTGGCCTCGTGGATAGCCGTTACCAGCTCGGCGGCATTCTGCGCGTCCCGCGCTGCGCTGGTGGCAATGACTCGAATGCTGCCCGCCCCCAACTCCCGCGCCCGCGTGGCGAACTGTGCCACCGCCGCGGCGCTCTGGCTGATCGGACCGGGCTGGAGTCGGTGGCTTTGATAGAAACCTTGCCCTCCGAGGCGGGTCTGATGGCTTTGCTCGAACACCGGGTTGACGCAGTGGCCGCTGGCCCGGGCCACCAGCAGTTTGATTGAGTTGGTGCCCACGTCAATGACCGCGCGACAGGCGGGCTGGGTGTTGCCCTCCGCCACAGGTTGTTTGTCGGCGCGATTTAAAACCTGGTCATTCATGCACGGCATTTTGTAAAGCGCCAGCGATTCTGTCCGGTTTGACCACAGTTCCAGTTCCGAAAGTCCTAAAGATGGACCATGCGCCCGCTTCTGGCGAGTGCTGAAAAATGCAGGCTAGCAGGCTAGTTTTCTCCTGTTCAATGGGACTCGCGGCGCGCCTCCCTGGTGCACAACGAGGTTCACTCCGGCAAGACGGCCCTGCTGATCTATGACGACAAGGTCAACCAGAATGTCGTGGTCACCTACGAGCCTTTAATCGCCATACCCCCCAAGGGTCTGCATCTGAGGGGCTGGTATCGGACGGCGGTTCCGGGCCACCGGTTTATGGTGTCGCTGAATCATTACGATGCCAACAAACGGTGGATTTCGGGACGGAATCGAGACTTTGCCATAACTGGAGACGGCCATTGGCAATCCGCCGATTATGTCGTGACGGACTTTCCCGCGGGCGCAAAGTACGTCCGCCTGAACCTCATGGGCACCCTGTGGACGGACTCGGGAGACAAGCTCGGGCTGGTCTGGTTCGATGATATCTCCCTGCAGGACGCGGGTACGGGCGAGGAATTGGCCAAAGGGGGCGATTTTGAGCAGGAGTCGCGCAAAGAACCGTGTCTGCCCGCTGACCAGTTACGTCCGGCGTTTGACTTCAGCGCTTGGGACAAGGCGATGGCGCAGACCATGGACACGTATCATTTCAACTCCTTTTCGGTGCGGGTGCCGGGGCTGGGGGGAGGCACCTTTTACGAACTCTCGCAGCCGAGCCTTGGCGGTTTCGGCGAGACCTCGCCGGAATACCCGCTGTTGCTGGGTTCTTATTGCCGGCAACTGGAGTCGCATCTCCGAGCCAAGGGGTGGCTCGACGATGCCTATATTTCCTGGTTCGATGAGCCGAGTGAGGACCAATTCCCGTTTCTGCAAAAGGGCTTTGGCAAACTTAAAGAGTATTCTCCTGGCATCACGCGGATGATCACCAAACGCGTCGAACCCGGTCTGATGGGCGGGCCCAATCTCTGGTGCTCAATCTCCGACCAGTACCAACCGGAACCTTCCGATGCGCGGAGAAAATTCCAGGAGCGTTTCTGGTGGTATGTGTGCACGACGGAGTATGACGGAGTTCACCAAGGACGGCGGTCCCATCGAGAGCCGGCGCGATCAAATTGCGCGCGCGATTGAGTCGTTGTGAGGCTGTGGCGCGCGTGGTGCATCAGGAGCGTAAGACGGACCGCTTTCCGACCTTGTAAGGGACGGCGTCTTCTTTGATGTGGAAACCGATTTCTGGCTTGGGCGGCAGTGGTGCAGGGGCGAGAAGAGGGCGCAGT
This sequence comes from Verrucomicrobiia bacterium, assembly GCA_035946615.1. Lineage (NCBI taxonomy): Bacteria > Pseudomonadati > Verrucomicrobiota > Verrucomicrobiia > Verrucomicrobiia bacterium. The sequence continues at coordinate 39,978 of DASYZB010000027.1, read as the reverse complement.
TTCTCATAAGTCTCATGAGAGTTCTCGGTCGGTTGCGCGAAGACTAGCCAGACAGGATTGGTTGTCAATCATCTTAGCGTGATTTGTTCGCGACGTCCTTCGGGTTCAGAGTGTCGGGTTCAGAGTTGCTGCTGTGCTGCCGTTAGGCCATCAATTAGGTTATCATCATGAAAAATAAAGCGCGCCTTGAGCTGCTGGTCCTCTGCCTTGCGGTCCTCTCACCGCGTTTGCCGGCGAGAGCCGAAGAGCCATCGACTCGCAACACCATCATTCGAGCCCAACCCCTTCACGCGGGCCGGATTGACCCAAAGCTATTCGGTAATTTTATCGAATTGCTCGATGATGTTGTGCCGGGGATGTGGGCGCAAATGCTCAATGACCGTTCCTTTGAAGGAGTCACGCGCGCAGCCGATTGGTGCTATTACGACGGGTCCCTTGATATCTGTGACCGGCAATGGGATTCCAATCCAACCTGGGGTTACGATGCCGAAAACCCATTCAATGGCGCGCGCAGCGCCAAAGTCACGGCTACTGCGTCACGCCCCGGAACCCTGACCCAATCCGGATTGGCTGTAAAAAAGGGGATGAGTTATGAGTTCACGGGCTTTTTCAGGTCGGATAGCCCACACCTCAAAGCCACTGTGAGATTGAAAGTGCCCCTGCCCACCGAGAATTGGCTGACATTGGCATCAGCGCCGCTCTCAGCATTTTCGAAACAGTGGCAAAAACAGGCGTTGCAATTGGCTTCAATCGGCGGGACCGACCGCGTGGTGTTCGAATTGCACGTCGAAGGAGAGGGGCACTTGTGGGCGGATAAACTTTCGTTAATGCCGGGCGACAATCTTGAGGGCTGGCGCCAGGATGTCATCGAGGCCACGAGGGAAGTGCACCCGTCCATCGTGCGCTGGGGCGGCTCCGCCGTGGACCCCGGGGCGTATCGCTGGAAGAACGGCATTGGAGATCGCGACCAGCGGGTCCCGTTTCCTAACAAGAACTGGGGCCGTATCGATCCCAATGACGTGGGCATCGACGAATTCTGCCAGTTTTGCCAATTAACGGCTGTCGAACCGCTCATCTGTGTGAGCTTCGCGGACGGGGCTCAAAGTGCCGGCGAACTAGTCGAGTATTGTAATGGGAGCGCCCAGTCAAAGTGGGGGGCGAAACGGGCGTCCAACGGGCATCCCGCATCCTACCGGGTGAAGTATTGGCAGATCGGCAACGAGATAAGCGGGGATGATCCACATTATCTGGATGCGATTGGCGAATTCTTGCGGTTAATGCGGCAGGCGGACCCGGCGATTGCCATCCTCAGCTCGTTGCCAACGCGTAAACTGCTCGACCGGGTGGGCGCCGGTCTGGATTACATCGCACCGCATCATTACACCCAGAACCTCGCCGAGTGCGACCAGGACTTCCAGAATTTGGCGCAAATGCTCGATGGCATTCCGGGGTGTGGCCAGGTTAAGATCGCCGTAACCGAATGGAACATTGATGGCGGCAGTTGGGGCCTGGGCCGTGCCAGGATGATGACGCTTGCGGGGGCCTTAATGAACGCGCGCTACCTCCATGTCGTCATGCGCCACTCAGATAAAGTGGAGATCGCCTGCCGCTCTAATATGGCCAACAGCTACTGCGGCGCAATTTACGAAACCTCCGCCGCAGGGTTCGGCCTGCTCAAGCGGCCCAGCTATTACATCATGCAGCTCTACGCGCGCCATGCCAGGCCGCTTCCTTTAACATTGGTCCAGCCCAACTCCGGCCCGGACCTGTTCGCCTGCGAGTCACTCGACAAAAAATCCCTGGCTATCTTTGCCGTCAATCTGAAACGGCAGCCGCTCAACTGGTCCTTCGCCTTCGACGGATTCGCTGGCCGCGCGCGCGCGGTAAAAGCGGAGGCGGTTTGCGATGTTCTCAATGCGGGGCAGCCGGACGTGATGAATCACTGGAATGAACCAGAGCGGGTAAGAATTGTGCAACTAATGCCGCAGGCCAACAGCATCACTCTGCCTCCGCTATCCGCTACCGCTCTGGAATGCGAGATCGAATAGCTGCCCAATCCAGCACGCAGCACCTGCTTTTTATGCGGGAACCACCAGCAGAGGGCGGGCGGCATTTCGAATCACCCGCCGGACCGTGTGCTGTGAAAAGGGCCTCCAGCCTGGCTGGGCGCTGCTTTTGCCTAGAATCAACAGATCGAAATCGCCGCTCTTCTCGACGATTTTCTCCCAAGGCAATCCCTCCTCGATCAGCGTTTGCGCCTCGACCTGGCCGCTCAAGGACCACGCCAAACGGCCCATTTGGACGGAGCCTTCGGCCCAGCGTTGTTTCATGAGCTCTTCAGCCGTGCCTAACTCCCCACGCGCCGGTTGCGCATTGATATTGATGACGTGGAGAATTGTCAGCGTGGCCCCGCATTGGCTCGCCAGCGCGATAGCGCGCTCAGCCGCTTTGAGAGAAGCTGGCGAGAAATCTGTGGCCAAAAGAATTCTGCGGACAGGATTCCCCCGGTTTCCAGACAAGACCTTGGCGCAAGGGGACAAACAGGGACTTGCCGAGCTCGCCTCTGCGAGGTGTGTTGTAGGTTCCATACCCCAAAGCGATGGTTTCATCGGGCTTGTGCTACAGATTTTGCTCCGGTCAAGGGAACGGCGGCGTCCAAGGCCAGGTTTAATTCCAACACATTCACACCCGGTTCGCCCAGCACTCCCAGGGAGGCGGGATCGATGTACTGCCCGATAAGGTCCCGCACTTTCTCCAATGGAAGCCCGCGCGCTTTGGCGATGCGGGCGGCCTGGAGTTCAGCGTTTTGCAGGCTGATATGCGGGTCCAGCCCGCTGCCTGAGCCCGTAACCGCATCGGCCGGAACCGCGGCATTGGTTGCCAGGCCGTTTTGTGAGCGATAATCGGCGACGTTTTGAGCTATGGCCTCCCGTAGTTTCTGCGAGGTTGGGCCCAGGTTGCTCCCGCTGGAATTGGCGGCATCATAGCTATTGCCCGCCGAGGAGGGGCGTGAGTGGAAATACTTGTCTGCTGTAAACTGCTGCCCGATCAGCCGTGAGCCGCGCACCGTTCCGTCCGGTTCAACAATGAGGCTGCCATTGGCGCGGTCTCGAAAGAAGACCTGGGCAATTCCGAAAACGGCCAGCGGGTAAAGCCCGCAACAGACCACCGCAAGAACCAGCGTGGTCACGATCGAGCTGCGAAGTTCGGCAAAGAAGTTTTTCATAAGATTGTTAGGCCAGCCTCAGAGAGGTGATGAGCACATCGATGATTTTGATCCCGATGAACGGGATGATAACGCCGCCTAACCCGTAAATGAGCAGGTTGCGTTGGAGAATCGCCAGGGCCCCCATCGGTTTATAAGCTACCCCGCGCAGTGCCAGCGGGATGAGGGCGATGATGATGACCGCGTTGAAAATGACTGCGCTGAGGATGGCGCTGGCTGGGCTCTGCAGGCGCATGAGGTTCAATGGAGCAATAGCCGGAAAGGTGGCCATCAGCATCGCGGGCACGATGGCGAAGTATTTGGCGACATCATTGGCGATGCTGAACGTGGTCAGGGAACCGCGAGTGATGAGCAGTTGCTTTCCGATTTCGACGATCTCAATGAGCTTGGTCGGATTGCTGTCCAAATCCACCATATTACCGGCCTCGCGGGCGGCCTGTGTTCCTGTATTCATGGCTACGCCGACGTCGGCCTGGGCCAGGGCCGGGGCGTCGTTGGTGCCGTCCCCGGTCATGGCGACCAAGTGGCCGGCGGCCTGTTCGCTGCGGATGCGCTTGAGCTTGGCTTCGGGAGTTGCCTGGGCGATGAAGTCATCGACCCTGGCCTCGGCGGCAATAGCGGCGGCTGTCTGCGGATTATCGCCGGTAATCATCACGGTGCGAATGCCCATCTTGCGCAGTTGAGCGAACCGTTCCTTGATGCCGCCCTTAACGACGTCCTTGAGGTGAATAACACCCAAAACCTCGGGGCCGTCTGAAACGACCAGCGGCGTGCCGCCCGAGCGCGAGATTTCATCAACCGCTTGAGTGACAGCCTGTGGAAACCTCCCGCCCAACCGCTCGAGGTGCGCCCGCATGGCCTCGGCTGCGCCTTTGCGAATGGTCCGTATGCTCTGAGGAGCCTGGGGTGGATTGCAGGTGGAGGGACCCCTCTCCCCTTCGGCCCCTTCTGAAAGGGCGAGGGAGAGGCCTCTGCAGCTTACCGTTGTAGCGCATGATGCAGACTCCTCTGTAACCCGCGCCACCGGCATCGCCGCTACTAAAGCAACTCCGCCACCTCCTTGGCGATTTTGCTCCTGGCCGGCATCTGAGTCGTGTGGCCCGGCATAGAAATCAACGCCGCTCATCCGTGTTTGGGCCGTAAACGGGACAAATTTCGCGTGCGTTTCGGCTACTTCCCGGGCGCGCAGATTGAACCGTTGCTTGGCCAAAACGACAACCGAGCGGCCTTCCGGGGTTTCATCAGCGAGGGAAGCGAGTTGAGCGGCATCGGCGAGGCGCTCCGGGGCGACCCCTGGCGCAGGAATGAAATCCGTCGCCATGCGGTTGCCCAGGGTGATGGTGCCGGTTTTGTCCAACAGCAGCACATCCACATCCCCGGCGGCTTCCACAGCGCGTCCGCTGGTGGCCATTACATTGCGGCGGATGAGGCGGTCAATGCCGCTGATGCCGATGGCGCTGAGCAAACCGCCAATGGTGGTGGGGATCAGGCATACCAGCAACGCCACCAGCACCGGCACCGAGAAGAGCACGCCCGAATAAATGCCAAACGGTTTCAGCGTCACACAGACCAGCAGGAAGATAAATGTCAGGGCCGCCAAGAGGATAGTCAGGGCGATTTCGTTGGGAGTCTTTTGGCGGCTGGCCCCTTCAACCATCGCAATCATCCGGTCTAGAAAGGCCTGGCCTTTCTCCTGCGTCACCCGGAGCACGATACGATCGCTGATGACCCGCGTGCCGCCTGTGACCGCGCTGCGGTCGCCGCCGCTTTCGCGAATGACCGGCGCCGATTCACCCGTGATGGCCGACTCATCCACACTGGCGATGCCTTCGACTACTTCACCGTCGGCTGGAATTGTGTCGCCAGCCTCGCACACGACGAGGTCGCCCTTCTGCAACAGGGTCGCGGGCGCCTTTTCCTCCCGTTTATCGCGAAGGCGCCGGGCTATAGTATCCTTGCGCGCTTTGCGCAGGCTCTCCGCTTGCGCCTTGCCTCGCCCTTCGGCCACCGCTTCGGCGAAGTTTGCGAAAAGCACGGTGAACCAGAGCCAAATGGCCAATTGCGTGATGAAACAGCGCTCGGCGGCTGCGCCAGTAAAGATGCCGGCGGTGGTCAGAATCGCGCCGACCATGGTAACGAACATGACCGGGTTCTTAACCATCAACCGCGGGTCCAGTTTGCGAAACGAGTCCCCGATTGCCGGTCCGGCAATGTTCCAATCAAAGAGAGACGGAGGTTTTTGCTGCATAGTGTTCCCTAAAAGAGTTGTCCTTTACCCATGAGAAAATGCTCGACGATGGGTCCCAACGTCAGTCCCGGGAGAAAGTTGAGGGCGCCGACCAGGAGAATGGTTCCGAGCAGTAATACGACAAAGGTAAAGCCGGATACGGGGAAAGTGCCGGCGCTGGGCGGTGCAATCTTTTTGCGGGCGAGAGAGCCGGCCAGGCCCATGATGGGAACGATCATCAGGAACCGTCCAATCAACATGGCCAATCCCAGTGTGGTGTTGTACCAGGGAGTATTGCCGCTGAGACCCGCAAAGGCGCTCCCATTATTGCCGTTTGTCGAGCTGGATGCGTAAAGAATTTCACTCAATCCGTGCGGGCCGTTGTTGTTCAACCCTGCCAGGCCCCACGCGCTAACCGAGGCCCAGGCGGCAAAACCCAGAATGGAAACCGCCAGCACCAACGGCGCCAGCATCGACATCTTTACTTCGTACGATTGGATTTTCTTGCCAAGATACTCTGGTGTTCGCCCCACCATGAGGCCGGCGATAAACACGGCCAGCACCACGAATACCAGCATCCCGTAAAGGCCGGCCCCCACGCCCCCAAAGATGATCTCGCCAAGCTGGATGTTGAACAGGGGAACGAACCCGCCCAGGGGGGTAAAGGAATCGTGCATCGAGTTGACCGCGCCACACGAAGCATCGGTGGTGATGGTGGCGAACAGGGCCGAATTGAAAATGCCGAAGCGGACCTCTTTGCCTTCCATGTTTCCATCAGCGGCTGAAACTCCGAGTTGCTGGTGGAGCGGATTGCCCGCCGCCTCGGAGTGCCAGCATAACAAGGCACCAGCCAGAAATAGAACCGTCATCGCGGCCCACACGGACCACCCATGCGCCTGGTTCTTCACCATCCGGCCCAGGTAATAAGTCAGGCCGCTCCCAATCGAAAAGATCGAGAGCATTTGAATGAAATTCGACAGCGGCGTGGGATTTTCGAACGGGTGCGCCGCGTTGGCGTTCATAAAACCTCCGCCGTTGGTCCCCAGCATCTTGATGGCTACTTGAGAAGCCACCGGTCCCTGGGCAATCACCTGTTCCTCGATTTTTTGGTCCACCATAACCGGCACGTTGGTCATGACCGGCTGGCCCTTGTCGTCGAGCTTGGGAACGTCGATCATCACGGCGACGCCATTGGCCATGAGCGGGTTTCCGGCTGCGTCCAGTTTGGGCGTCTGTACCAGCACAGCGATATTTGTTGTAACCGGCTGGCCTTTGTCATCCGTTTTGGGGACCTGCACGGTAAATGGTTCGATGAGCTTGGCCTTTGTGTAGGGCTTGAAGTTTTGAAGCATGCCCTGCGAGACCAGGAAAACGGCAAAAACCAGGCAGATAGGCAGCAGCAGGTAATAGGTGGTGCGCATCAAGTCCCCCCAAAAATTGCCAATGGTTGCGGCCGAATGCCGCGCGATGCCGCGCACCAGGGCAGCGGCTAGAGCGATGCCAACCGCGGCTGAAGCAAAGTTGTGAATGACCAGGCCCACCATCTGCGACAAATAGGACATCGTGGACTCGCCTCCGTAGTTCTGCCAGTTGGTGTTGGTGGTAAAACTAACCGCCGTGTTGAACGCCAGGTCCGGACTGACCGGCCCCAGGCGCTGCGGGTTCAGCGGCAGCCACTGTTGCAACCGCAGAATTGCGTAAGTAAACAAGCAACTCACCAGGCTGAAGAGCAGCATGGCAAACGCATATTCTTTCCAATCCTGCTCCTTTTCGGGGTTGGCCCCTATCAGCCGATAGGTGAGTCGCTCAAAGGGTTTGATGATGGGGTCCAGCCAGGTCCGGCCATTGGCATCGAGGACCTGGACCAGGTAAAGCCCCATCGGTTTGGTGATGAGCGCTAACGCCCCCACATACAAACAAAGTTGCAACCAATCAATCGAATGCATAGTCGCTCTGGATACGGTATTTGTGGCCCTGCCCTGCTCAGAACTGTTCGGGGCGAATCATCGCCACAAAAAGGTAGATGAACAGCAACAAGGCGATGATCCCAACAAGGATGTTTTCCATGTTCACTCCAGTTAGAGTTTTTCGCAGAACTTAACGTAAAGTCCGCTGACGAGGAAAAACACAACGACAATGGAAATAAAAATGAGATCAGACATTGGCGCTCCCGGTCAGTCCAGCCGCTGCTGCGCTATGATGGCGCCGTTGCGAGCAAGGGACATTAGTTTGTTCGTTCATGCTGCCACCCTGCTGCAGCAATCCGGTTAAGCCTAATAAAGAGAGCGGGCCGATCCGTTAAGAAAGCGCAAAGCTGTTTTGCTTGAAATGAATCCCGGAAAGTGTTTCGATGCCTTTATGAAATGCCCCAGCACAACTCGCTCATCCCAACCCTCCAGCCCGGTAACCCGGCGCGCCTTTATCCGCACCAGTGCCATGGTCGCGGCGGGTATCAGCATCGTGCCACGCCACGTCCTTGGAGGGCCGCGCTTTGTCGCCCCCAGCGAAAAGGTCAACATCGCCATTATCGGCTGCGGGGGGCAGGGCCAGACCAATACCCACGCCCTTTTTTACCTCGATGACGCGCAGATCATCGCCGTGGCCGACCCGGTCGAATTCCAGGACCTTCACGGCTTTTATTACAGGAGCAATGCGGGCCGTCTTCCGCTCAAAAGTGAAATCGAAAAGCATTACTCGGGAAAAACCCCGAATTACAAGGTCGCCCCCTACGAAGATTTTCGCGAGATGTTCGATAAGGAGAAAGCCATTGACGCAATCCTGTGCGCGACGCCCGACCACAACCACGCGTATGTATCGGTGACCGCGATGAAGCAAGGCAAGCATGTCTATTGCGAAAAGCCCCTCACGCATAATGTGTGGGAAGCGCGGTTGGTCGCGCGGGTCGCCAAGGAGACGGGTGTGGCCACCCAACTCGGCAATCATGGCCACTCCGGCGACTTTATCCGGACCACCTGTGAAATGATTTGGGCTGGGGCCATTGGCGATGTGCGCGAAGTCAGCGCCTGGACCAGCGCCAGCCGCTGGAACAAGGATTTGGCCTCCGGCAGGCCTCCGTCCGAACCGATTCCCAAAGGAGTCAATTGGGACCTCTGGCTGGGCACCCGCGATACCCGCCCTTACAGCAAGGCCTATAATCCCGTTTCCTGGCGCGATTTCTGGGATTTCGGCACAGCCCCCATTGGCGACTTCTTTTGTCATAACTTTGACCCTGCTTGCTGGGCCCTGGACTTGCGCGTTCCACTTTCGATCGAAGCCCATGGAGTCGGCGGGGTGGATTCCTACATCGCCCCGCCCGGGGGCATTTACACCTACAAGTTTGGTCCGCGCGGCAACATGCCCCCGGTGACATTCACCTGGTATGATGGCGGGCTGATGCCGCCCCGCCCCGAAGGGCTCGAACCCGACGATCAATTGGGGGCCAACGGCAACGGCACGCTGTTCATTGGCGACAAGGGCATGCTCACCTGCGCCGGTTGGGGTGGACGGCCCGTGCTTCTGCCCGGGTCAAAGGACGAGGCCTATAAAAGGCCCCCGAAGACTTTGGCTCGCTCGAAAGGCCATCATCGCGATTGGCTCGATGCGTGCAAAGGCGGCAAGCCCGCCAGCTCCAATTTCGAATACGGCGCGGCGCTGACCGAAGTGGGCCTGCTGGGACTCGTTGCAATGCGGGTTGGACAGAAGCTCTATTGGGACGCCCCAGCCATGAAAGCAACCAACGCGCCTGCGGCCGACAAGTTCCTCAAGGAAACCTACCGCCCGGGTTGGGAGGTAGGGTAGAGGCGCGCCAAAACAAGAGACGGCTGGCATCGTTGGCAGCGCAGTTTGGCGGTCTGCTGCAGAAGAGTAATTTGCAAATGGCGCCGGTGGCCCTCGCGACGGCTCCCCTATTTCGTAGCCTGCAGGCGGGACAAATCCCTTTGACTAAGGACGAGATGCGCGTCCACATGTCGCCAGCGTGGTTTTGCTGGCAAATCCACTAGCAATTCGCCAGGGACAAGTAACAAACGCCCAACCGGAACCGATGAAAACCGTACCGCCGAGCGTCGCTGAACTCCAGCGCAAACATGGGGTCCCGGAATTGGAATGTATCGACCGCATTTATTTGAACGCCTACATGCCCAAGTTGACCAGCGCTGCCCGGCGTGGCGGGATTGCCGACAACGCTCGTTATCACCACGTCGGCGACTGCCGGGCGAGTTGCAAAAAGCATGATGTTCACGGCGATGGGAGTGCAAATTGCAACGGGAGGACCTTCCAGGAAGGCGGGTAAAGTTACCTAAATCGGCAGCAAGTCACTAGCCACCAGCTCGTTGCTATCAACTTGCGATATGTGGCACCTGCTCTGCTGAGAGGTGTTTGGATAATTTCTAACTGAGATAGAATATGACACTGAACATTAGACCCGTTGGCGACCGAATCCTCGTGGAAGCTGTCGAAGAGAAGGAAATCAAAAAAGGCGGGATTGTTATCCCCGACACCGCCAAAGAAAAGCCGATGGAAAGCCGCGTAGTGGCCCTCGGAACGGGGAAAACGGATGACAACGGCAAGAAGGTTCCCTTTGAAATGAAAAAAGGCGACCACCTGTTGGTTGCCAGATATGGCGGCACTGAAATCAAGCTCGATGGCAAGGAATACAAGATCCTCAATTCTGAGGATGTCCTCGCCGTGATCGAGTAATGATCAACCCCGAAAGCTTTCGGGGTCAACTTTCAACAATCAACTGGTTACTAATTTATGGCTGCAAAACAATTACTCTTCGACGAGAACGCTCGTCAAACGCTGCTCAAAGGCGTCTCCAAACTGGCCCGGGCCGTCGCGGCGACGCTCGGACCCAAAGGCCGCAACGTTGTGCTCGACAAGAAATATGGCTCCCCGACGGTGACCAAAGACGGCGTCACGGTCGCCAAGGAAATCGAACTGGAAGACGCGTGTGAGAATATGGGGGCGCAGATGGTTCGCGAGGTCGCCAGCAAGACCAGCGACGACGCCGGCGACGGCACCACCACGGCCACGATCCTGGCGGAGTCTATCTTCCGCGAGGGGCTGAAGTACGTCACCTCCGGTGGCAACCCCATCGGAATCCAACGGGGCATTAACAAGGCGGTCGCCGCCGCCGTGGAGCAACTGGGCAAGATCGCCAAGAAGGTGAAGGACAAAGACGAAATCAAACAGGTTGCCACCGTTTCCGCCAACTGGGACACCACCATTGGCGAGATCATCGCCGAGGCGATGGACAAGGTTGGCAAAGATGGCACCATCACGGTTGAGGAAGCGAAGACCATCGAGACCGCGCTCGACGTGGTGGAAGGCATGCAGTTCGACAAAGGTTATTTGTCGCCCTACTTCGTCACCAATGCCGAGACGATGGAGGCCCGCCTCGAAGATTGCTATGTCCTCAATTACGAAAAGAAGATCAGCAGCCTCAAAGACGTGCTGCCGCTGCTCGAAAAGGTGGCCAAAACAGCCAAACCGCTCTTGATCATCGCCGAAGATGTCGAAGGGGAGGCCCTCGCGACTCTCGTTGTGAACAAACTCCGTGGCACGATCAATGTGTGCGCCGTCAAAGCCCCTGGCTTTGGTGATCGCCGCAAGGCCTTGTGCGAAGACATCGCTGTGCTCACCGGGGGCAAATTCATCAGCGAAGACCTCGGCATCAAGCTGGAGAGCCTAACTCTGGAAGACCTCGGCCGCGTCAAGAACGTCACGGTGGACAGGGAAAACACCACCCTCGTCGAAGGCCACGGCAAGAGCTCCGAAATCCAAGGCCGCGTGAATCAGATTCGGCGGCAGATCGAAGAGACCACGTCCGATTACGACAAAGAGAAGCTGCAGGAACGGCTGGCCAAGCTGGCGGGAGGCGTCGCCATCATCAATGTGGGCGCCGCGACCGAGACCGAGATGAAGGAAAAGAAAGCCCGAGTGGAAGATGCCCTGCACGCAACCCGTGCGGCCGTTGAAGAAGGCATCGTGCCTGGCGGCGGCGTTGCGCTGCTGCGTTGCTTGGCGGCGATGGATACCGTCAAACCGGACGACGACGACGAGCGCATCGGCGTCGAGATCGTCAAGCGCGCCGTCGAGTATCCGACGCGCGTATTGGCCGATAATGCCGGTGTGGAAGGCTCGGTGGTGGTGCAGGAAGTCAAGAAGCGCAAAGGCAACGAGGGCTACAACGTCTCGACCGGCGTCTATGAGGACCTCGTCAAGGCGGGCGTAGTCGATCCGAAGAAGGTCACGCGCGCAGCGTTGCAGAACGCGGCGTCGATTGCTGGCTTGTTGCTGACCACAGAATGCCTCGTTACCGAGATTCCGAAAGAGGAGAAGTCCGGTTTAGCCCCTGGCGGCTAGGGTGGCATGGGCGGCATGGATTATTGAGCAAGCCGCCGTTCCGGCAGGAACGGCAAACCGCGACCGAGGTTGGCGGGCGCCAGCCTCGCTCGACCGTGGCCGTCTCTGCCGAATGATCAATACGAGCGAACAGTTTCGTCCCAAACGCGAGTCGTATGAAAACGCACGCTATCCATTGGAAGTGCAGCCTCACCGGAGCTATCGGAACTGGGACAAAGCTCTTCGAGAAGGAAGAGGCGAGCGGCTGGCTGCAGAATTGAATGAGGACTATCCGGACATCGATCATGATGCAGTGGTCCCCGAGCCCATGCCTACTGAGGCTGCAGATGCCAAATCACAAAAGATATGAATGCTACTCTTGTCAAACAAGCCCTGGAGAAAGTCCTTAACCCCAACGTCCTGGTCAACCTGGTTTCACAACGCGTCCGCCAGTTAAACTACGGCGGTGGAGACAGGGGCAGGCCACTCGTGGCGGATATTGCCAATCTCAGCGCCGCGGACATTGCCTTGCGTGAAATCATCGAGGACAGAATGGGCTGGGAAATGTCCGAGATGCCGGAACTGACTCGTCCGACGGGAAAGCACCGTCGGCGGCCTCAGCACTGGACAAGGACTTAGCCAAAGCAAGGAAACCATATGAGACGGCCCAAAGGAATTAAAACCAGGAAATCTGTAGCTAAACGTTTCAGGATAACCGCTACGGGGAAAGTGCTGTTCCACGGAGCTGGCCGACGGCATTTACTGCAAGGCAAAGGGCCAAAGCGCCGACGGTCGCTGCGGAAGGCTTCGATCCTTGGATCGACGGACATTTACCGTATCGTGCAAAATCTGCCGTTCAGCCACTAACAGGGCATGACCCCGTTAAAATGAGCGACTTATGAGAGCCCCATTCGAGCGTCAGCGAAGAGCGAAAATCAAGTTTGCGGTGCTTGCCGTCGGCCTCATGGTCAGCGCGCTTGTAGGAGTTATGCTTTTTTACATGGGACGCGCACACCCTCGCCTTTGATGGCCGCTTTGCAGCGGTGAGATGGCCGCGGGCGGGAACGTCGCGCGCTTCGAAACAAACCGCGCGCATGCCTGCAGCTCCAGAATGTTTCCGGAGTCGGCATTACGTAAACTTCTGCATCCCGCGCGCAGGCACCGACCTCCGGGAGACCGTAGCTAGCTCTTCTTGCCGGCCACTTGCTTCGCCGCAATGGCTTGCTGCTTTGTAAGCCGGTCGCTGCTGGCTTTGACCTGTTTCTGCGTGGCTTGCTTGTTCACTGCTTTAGGAGACTTGTCGCCCATGATATTTACTTTTCGCCTCATGTTTTTGTTCACCTGCGGCTTTGAAAGGGACTCAACCATGCTCCCGGACCGAGGGGATTGCAAGCTCCCATTCGGGATTCGTGGAGCAAGCTATCCCTTGGCAATGCGCATTTCGACAGAATGTTCCTGGTAGTCATCCAGCAAAGGAAAGGTGTTACCAGGAAGAGCTTGGCCATCGAGCCATAGCCGGCAGTTACCCGCAAAGGCGCCAGGAGTCCGGGTGATGCGAATGTGGTATTGGGTTTGGCGATAGCGGTAATGGACGCTGAACGTGTTCCACGCCTTCGGAAGGCTGGGGGTCAGGCGCAGTTGATTGCCTTCCAGATTCACGCCCAGCAGCGTTTCCAGCAGAAGGCGGTACATCCAACCGGCAGACCCCGTATACCACGTCCAACCGCCTCGGCCGGTATGAGGTGCGACGCTATAAACGTCGGCGGCCACGACATAGGGTTCGACTTTGTAGGTTGCAATTTGGCTCGCGGTGGCGCCGTGATGGAGGGGATTGAGCAAGGCAAATAGGTCCCAAGCCCGGTCGGTGTCTCCCATCAGCGCGAAGGCCATGATGGCCCAAACCGCGCCATGGGTGTATTGGCCGCCATTTTCTCGCACGCCGGGGATGTAAGCCTTGATGTAGCCCGGGTTAAGGGAGGAGTGATCGAAAGGCGGATCGAAAAGCTGGATCAACCCGGCCTCGCGACGGACAAGCCGTTCGCTCACAGCCTCCATGGCCTGGGATGCGCGCTGGGGATTAGCCGCACGGCTGATAACCGCCCAGCTTTGCGACAGGGAATCAATCTGACATTCTGGATTCATGTGCGAGCCCAAAGGTTCGCCGTTGTCGAAATACGCACGGCGATACCACTGGCCGTCCCAGGCGTGTTGCTCGATGTTTTGTTGCAGTTGCCGCGCCTGGGCGAGGCAGCGCTCAGCAAATGGAGTATCGTTGCGCTGGCGCGCCAAATCGCCAAACCGCATCAGCACGTCATAGAGAAAAAACGCCAGCCAAACGCTTTCTCCGCGCCCGTCTTTGCCCACCAGATTCATTCCATCGTTCCAGTCCCCGCAACCCATGAGAGGCAGGCCATGCGGGCCGAAGGTGAGTCCATGTTCAATGGCGCGAACGCAGTGTTGATAGAGCGTGGCGGACTCTTCGGAGCGTTGGGGCAAATCGTAGTACGACTCCTCCTCGGCTTTAAGGGGCCGGCCTTCCAGAAAGGGAACCAACTCATCCAGCACGCCGGTGTCGGCCACGCATGCGATGTAGCGGCAAGCGGCGTAAGGCAGCCACAAGAAGTCATCGGAGAAGTGAGTGCGCACGCCGCGCCCGGCGGTAGGATGCCACCAATGCTGCACATCGCCTTCGCGGAACTGATGCGCCGCCGCGCGCAAGAGATGTTCGCGGGTGAGGGCCGGCTCGGCATAAACCAGCGCCGTGACATCCTGCAATTGGTCGCGGAAACCAAATGCTCCCCCCGATTGATAAAACCCGGTTCGGGCCCACAGGCGGCTGCTCAAGGTCTGATACAGCAGCCACCCGTTGGCCAGCACGTTCACGGAAAGGTCCGGGGTTTCAACCTGCACTGCGCCGAGTGTTCGGTTCCAATATTGCCAAACGCCTTCGAGGGCGCCGCGGCTGGCCTCCGCTGAGTGGAATCGGCGAACCAGTGTTTGCACGTCAGCGATGTTCCGGCCCACCCCAAGCCGGAAGCTGGTTTCCCGTTGCTGTCCGGGGGCCAAATCAAAAGTCACTTGCACCGCGCCGCAAGGGTCCAACCCCGCTCCGGTTTTTCCTGAAAGCCGTGTCCGCTTCAGGGCTCTGGGGTCGGAGAGGCTGCCGTTTCGACCAAGAAATTCCCTCCGATCGCCGGTGAAGGTTCGCTTCGAATCACTGGCGTCCACGAAGGCGATCCGTTCGGCGAACTCCGTATTGAAAGGATTGCGTGCCAGCAAGGCGCCGGTTTTCGTTTCCACCTCGGTCTGCACGTGCAGCGAGGTCTTGTGGCGAAGTTCTCCCAGAACCCATTCCCAGTAGCCGGTAAGCGAGATCTGGCGTGGCCGGCCGGAAACATTGCGCAGTTTAAAAGCCGCGAACTTCACTGGCGCGTCCATCGCCACGTAAACGGTCAACTCGGAGGCGATGCCGTGTTCGGTGTGTTCAAACACGCAATAACCGAAGCCGTGGCGGATAACGTAGGGTGTTGTGCCGCGGGCAGGCGACGGGGTCGGTGACCAGAATTGTCCGGTCTGCTCATCCCGAATGTAGAAGGCTTCACCCGTAGAATCGCTGATGGGATCATTATTCCAGGGCGTCAAGCGAAACTCGTGGCAATTTTCAACCCAGGTGTAAGCGCTGCCGTTCTCCGAAATAACCGTTCCGAAGTAGGGATTGGCCAGGACATTCACCCAGGGCGCGGGGGTTGCCTGGTCGGCTGACAGCGTAATGACGTATTCTCGTCCGTCCGGGGTGAAGCCACCCAGGCCGTTATGAAAAATCAATTCTCGCGGCGGGAGCGGCTTAGGCGAAGCGCGGACCGGGTAATGATTTGGCGTGAGGACCGGGGCCTTCGGTTCGACGGCCGCCGGCTGTTCCAACTGTTCTCGCAGTGTTCCGTTCTCGTCGGCCAGCACGAGGCGCGCGACTGATTGAAGTAGCACACGGTCTTCGCTCGAGACCTGATCCAGGCGTCGGACAAAGATGCCACCCGACTTATCGAGCACTTGGGCTTCGATGCCAGAGGCAATCAGGCTAAGAATTTGGTCGTGCAAGGGCTGGCGATACACCGAAACGTCTTCATTCAGAATCACCAGATCGACCGGCAACCCTTTCATCCGCCAGTAGGAGTGGGCCTGGAGAAGTTGCTGGAGGAGGTCAAGCCGCGCGGGGTCGCTGACGCGGAGTAGGACGATCGGCAGGTCACCGGAGATGCCGTAGCCCCAAAGTCCGCTTTGCCCGCGGCGGTTATTCAGCAACACGCCGGAAGCGGCGCGGCGAGCGGGATTGGCATAAACCAAGGCACCGGCCAACCGAGCATAGAGTTGCGCATCGGCTTCGGAGGCATTGATGTGGCGGAGGGTGACCTGACTGTGGGTCCAGGCGAGGTCGAGGGCCCGATCAGCCATGCGGGGGTTGTAGTATTTTTCCACCAGCCCCAGCGCCGCCTCCCGGCTCTCGGCCATGCCCATGATCAGATCGACGCGCGTGGTCCCGTGGGGCG
Source organism: Verrucomicrobiia bacterium (assembly GCA_035946615.1). Classification (NCBI taxonomy): domain Bacteria; kingdom Pseudomonadati; phylum Verrucomicrobiota; class Verrucomicrobiia; species Verrucomicrobiia bacterium. The sequence goes on along the minus strand of DASYZB010000027.1, from coordinate 23,636 downwards.
TTAATGTCACCGTGCGCCGTAACGAGGCGATGGGGTCCAGAACAGAACCGACGGTGTTAGACAGCGGCGAAATCGTCTGCAAAGCGGCTGGCTCGGCCAAGGTCCTGCCTCTGCCTATGAACCTGGCACGGTCGGTTTCGCAGGAGACCTCGCCCGGCTCGCCATCCTGACCTACCAGGATGCTAAAGAACCAGGGCGGCTTTTCCCCTTCCGCGCGGGGGCGGCGGGTGCAAAGAACTGCCGGACGGAGCCCCACGAACTCAGTTTGCACGAACAGGTTGCTGAAGGCCGGATGAGACGCGTCCGCAGCCGAGGCAGCGAGCACCACCTCGGAATAGCTGGTTAGTTCGATAATGCGCTGGGCGTGTGAATGGTTGGTGAGAATCACGCGGCGCAACTCGATGTCGTCTTCGGGAGAGACACTGATTTCGGTATGGATTTCCAGGCTGGCGTAGTGCTGGCGGAATTCGGCGCGCGCTTGGGTGAAGATGGCCTCATAGCGTTTGGTGGCGGGCCGGCACGGCTGGTGAGCGGCGGACCAGAATTCGCCCGTGGCCACATCGCGCAAATAGATAAAAGTGCCCCAGCAATCGCGAGTGGCATCCTCACGCCAACGGGTGACGGCGAGGTCCCGCCAGCGGCTATAACCGCCGCCAGCACTGCTGACCATCACGTGATAGCGGCCGTTGGACAAGAGGTGGACTTCGGGCGCGTGCAGATCGGGGTCGGTGAAGACGCGCATGAGGCCCTCGCCATCGCCGCCAAACCTGCGCGATTCGACCAATTCATACTCGGTGGAGAGCACCTTGGCGGTGGTGTTGGGGACCCGTTCCTGCAAGAGCAAGTCAGCGGCCCGGAAAGCAGGGCACGACAGGAAGCGCCGTTGCATGGGACGATCCAGCATACGATGCGCCAGGGCCAGCAGGCTCATCCCTTGGTGATGGGCCATAAACGAGCGGATGGTGACGCTGGACTGGCCCGGGGGCAAGCGCGAGGGAGTATAATCCACCGCCTCGTAAAATCCGTAGGTTCCCTCGCGGCCATCCAGGGCGAGTTGTTCAAGGTTGTCGCAGGCCTCCCGCGGCGCTACCATCAGTGCCATCACCGTCGCATAAGGGGCGATCACCAGATCCTCGCTCAAGCCGCGCTTCAAACCCAGGCCCGGCACCCCAAAGGCGCGGTACTGATAATTCAAGTGAGCGTCGGTTCGATTGTAGCCAGATTCGGAAACACCCCAAGGAATGCCCCGCAGCCGCCCGTACTGGATCTGCTGCCGGACGGCCCCGATACACGTTTGACCCAGCAGTGTGTTTTCATAGTCGGGCATCACCAGCAGCGGCATCAAATACTCAAACATTGACCCGCTCCACGAGGCCAACACCGGATCGCCCCCGACCTCCACCAGCAAGCGGCCCAAGGAAAACCAGTGGTCCTGCGAAACCTGCCCTTGCGCAATGGCAGCATAGCTGCATAAACGAGCCTCCGACGCCAGCAGATCATAATAGCTGGCGTCACTGCGGCGTTCGCTAACATTGAAGCCGATCGAGAAGAGCTTGCGCACCGGATCGAACAAAAAGCTGAAGTCCATCTCGGCCATCGCGGCGGTTTGCCTCTCCAAGGTTTCCAGTGTCAGGATGCGCTGGCGGGCGCGGCGGCTGGCTTCCTGGAGACAGCGCAACCATGGGTTAAGCTGCGCCGCCTCTTCCAGGTTCCCGTCTGAGGCAGGCTTGGCGCTATGGGTTTGCAACGCCTTTTCGAGCAGTGGACAAAGTGTTTCATCCAATTCTGCCACCTGGCGCAAACTGGGCGCCAGATCGAGCGCGGCGAGCTTCGCCGGGAGCGTAGCACCAATTTGGCCCGATTCGGCTTTGTGAGGAATCTGCGCTCCAGACCCGGACGCCAAGCTCAACCACGGCGCCAGGAACAGCACATCTTCCAGATGCTCGCGGCAGCTTCGTTCGAGAGATGCGACCCACCATTTCACTTCCTCTCCAGTTCCCCGCTTGAGCGCAGCCGCCCATCTGGCGGCCCGCTCGGCCGTCCGCCGCAGCAAGTCAACTCCGGCGCTGAGGGTTTCCGGCGGCTGCGCCAGATCCGTCTTGAGATGCTCCAGGTCTGGATTTCGGACGGCCAGTTCCTGGAGTATGCCCACCGTGTCGGAGAGACCAACAAAAACTTGAGGTGCGAGGATGGGTTGGTTGTTTAACTCCGCCAGTCCAGGACCCAAGGTCAATAAATGCCCTGCGAGATTACCGCTGTCCACGCTGGAAACATAGAGCGGAAGCAGGGGCTTGAGGGTACGGGTATCATACCAATTGAAGAAGTGACCACGGTGTCGTTCGAGGCGTTGCATGGCACTGAGGGCATCCTCCGTCCTCCGCAGGAGTTGACCCACTGACAGATAGCCGAAGTCGCGCGCCGCCAGGTAGGCCAGCAGGGCCAATCCCATGTTGGTCGGAGACGTGCGAGAAGCCAGAACCGGCTCGGGCTCTTCCTGGAAATTATCCGGGGGCAGCCAGTTTTCTTGTGCGGTAATGAACGTTTCAAAGAAACGCCATGTCTTGCGGGCCCTTCGCCGAAGGAAGGCCACTTGCCTGGGCTTTAGCTCCGGCGCCGACGAAGGCTCGATCGGCTGGCTGATACGCCAGGCGATCAAGGGAGAAGCCAGCCAAAGACCCAGGATGAGCGCGGCGAACGGCAATTGCCCGGGCTGCAGCCAACCCAGGAAAGCGGCGCAGGCGACGCTGACGGCCGGGCCGATCCACATAGTCGAATAGAACTCCAAGAGATCGCTGCGGGCGGCGTGTTCGGCCTCGCCGGCGGTTTGCCATTCCAACAGACGTTTGCGCGTAAACACCAATCGCACCAGCGTGCGAACCACGGCATCCAGGCTGATGAACGCGTCGTAGGGCAGGAAGACGAATGTGAGAAAGGCCTGGCCAAGCTGGCGCCCGAACACCCCAGCCAGCCCGCGCGCGTGCAGCCCAAGCGATACTTCCCGCCGCTTGCGAAACACTTCGACGATCCCCGACAAGCAGGCTGGCAGGGTGATGATCAACAGGGCCAACACGGGGCCGATCGAACCGAGGCCCGGGACCAGTATCCAACTGCCGAGCAGCAGCAGCAGCAAGCCGGCAGGGACAAGGCTGCGCCGGAGATTGTCCAGGATCTTCCATTGCGACAAGCCGGACAGGGGGTTAGCGACGCGGCGGGCATCCGGCCCAGGAACACGGGGCAACAGCCACTGGGCGATTTGCCAATCACCGCGAATCCAGCGATGCCGCCGATTGGCCTCCGTGTTGTAACGGGTGGGATATTCTTCGTACAACTCCACGTCGCTGACCAGCCCTGAGCGAGCATGGCAGGACTCGATCAAATCATGGCTAAGAACGGTGTTTTCGGGGAAACGGCCGGCGACGGCCTGTTGGAATACATCCACGTCATAGATCCCCTTGCCAATAAACGATCCTTCCTGAAAAACATCCTGGTAAACGTCTGAAACCGCCCGCGTGTATGGGTCGATCCCAACGTCGCCGGCGAACAGTTTGACAAACCAGGAACGTCCGGCACAGGGCAGGCTCACTCCCACCCGCGGCTGCAGGATGCCGTAACCTTCGGTTACCACGCCCTTCGCGGGATCGAACTGGGGTCGGTTCAGCGGATGCGCCATCGTTCCAGCGAGCTGCCGGGCGGCATCGCGGGGAAGCTGGGTATCGGTGTCGAGCGTAATAACGAATTTGATGGCTGGCAGGATCGTGGTATCGCCGACGATTTGGGCAAAGCGGTCTCGGGAGCCGCCGCGGAGCAGGGCATTGAACTCAGTCAGCTTGCCCCGCTTGCGCTCATAACCCATCCAGCGACCTTCGGTTTTGTTCCAGCGGCGTGGCCGGTGGAAGAGGAAGAAAATGTTAGACCGGTCGGATTGGTATTTGGCGTTGAGCATTTCGACACCCGAGCAAACCCGCTGGAGCAACGAGGCGTCTTGCGGACAGCTCTCCTCCGCTGCGTCCTGATAATCAGTCAGCAACCCAAAGCGCAAATTCTGGTCGCGATTGGCCAGGTAGTGAATCTCCAAACTCTCGATGAGCCGGTCGACCGCCAGGGCGTTCGTCAGCATCGTCGGCACGACCACCATGGTGGCGCACTCCGCCGCGATGCCGGTCGAGAAATCCAAACGCGGCAGCAGGCGCGGTTTGACCAGCAGGGTGGAAAGCCAATTCATCAACGCCACGGCTAATTGGCTGGAACAGAGCAGGAATACGAGGCTGAAGAATAGCAGCTTCCACCACTGCATCTCGAGCGCTTGCGCCTGGCGCATTAGTCCCAGACTCCCCACCGCCGTGAGCAGGAAAACTCCGCCTGTATAGAACGCCAGCGGAAAGGACCGGATACGCCGTTCGAAGGCGGTCCGCCAGGGCTCTCGCATGTCGGCCGCTTTTTCCAGCGCTGCCAGGCCTTTGTCGATCAAGTAAAAACCCACATGAGCACTCCGGTCTTGAAAGCCCTTTTCCCGCGCACCGGCTTCGGCCAGTTGGACGGCCTGGCGCGCCAGCTCCGATTCAGCGAGTTTGCTGTAGCGGGAAATGGTCTCGACGGAATGGCGGTAGCGGTCGCGGGTGAAGAAATCCATCTTCCCGTAAACCCCTGAGGGATCGAGGCGGAGCATCTGATCGACCGGGCTCATGGCCTCCACAAACTCGCGCCAGTCGAGGGCGCCTAGAAAGCGCAGACTGTTGATCGTGTGGCTCACGGAGACCTGGTCGGCGGCCTGATTCTGACTCTCCAGATGGACCAGTTGTTCTATGGAGAGCCCTTGCTCAGTAAGCCGCTGCTCCAGCCAGGTCCGCGCCAGGTGCATCGCCGGGCTTTGGCGCGACAAGCGTTGCGAAAACTCCGCCACGAAGGCGCTCGACAAAGGCAGCGTGGACTGCGCCATCTCGGCCACCACGACGACGAGGTGCGCGGGATTCTCCTTGGACATTTCCTGCAGGCGCTCAACCCAGAAGTCGGCGAGATTGCGCTCCTGCCGGCCGATCGTCAGGCGCGAGGTGACCCGCCGCAAATTCTCAATCAAGGCCAGCCGGAGCATGATGGGAATGGCCCACAGCTCGCCCAGTTTCAAGGTCGATACGGTTTGATAGGCCGCGATGAAGGCGCGCAGCGGTCCGGCATCAATCTGAGCATCGACATGCGAAATCAGTTCGAGCACCAGGTCGTAGACCCGCGGCAACCTGGCCGAAGGACCCGAAATGAGGCGCGGCAACTCCCGGCTGTACCCGCGGGGCAAATGTCTTCGAGCCATCTGGATTTGCTCTTCGATCAGGTAAAAATTATCGAGCAGCCATTCAGCCGCGTGGGTAACGCGCCGGGATTGGTCCACGGCCTGGGTCGCCCGATTGTAGGTGCTTAAAACCTGCTCATTTTCACCTAGCCGCGCCAGCAACCGGTTGGCTCCTCGCCGGGTGACGACGGGATGATTCTCGGCCAGGGTCTTGGCGTGCTGGACGAGTTGTTCGAGGCTGAAGACTTCTCCCCGCAGCGGCGGTTCCTCTGGCGGAGGGCGCACCTGCACGTGCTCAGCCACTCTGCTCAGCAACCCCTCCAGGCTGATTCCTTTTCCGGACGCAGTATTCAGGATGATTCCCTCAGTTCACACAGGACGCCCCATTTCCTTAGAATATGCCACAGTGGAGCCATGATGGCACGCTTCCCTTTATCACCTGGTTGGCTCGCCGGCGCCGCGCCCGTCCAGGTTGCCCGCGCTGGCGTGGTGCAGGGCATGCTTCCATCGCCAATGGTAGTAGGGCGTGAAATTCAGCACCCGGGTGTAAGGCCCAGGATGTCGTTCGCTCTCCTCGACTTGAAAAACGAGCCATGCCCGCAGTCTGGGAACCGCAACCGCGCCGCGATCAGGTCGTCGCCAAGTCATGCTGTCTTGTTGGGGGATCATTCAGGAAGTGGAGACGCTGGTTAGGAGGATTTTAGCATCCATTTCGTTTCCAGCTCTCTCTCGTTAGTCGAACCTCCGCCTGTTTCTCAAATTCTCCAACTGCTCTCGGGCCGCCACCCGCTCTCGTAGCTGCCGCAGGATTTCTGCATTATTCTTGGCGGCCCATTCCGAGAACTTCCTGTTGGTGTTCTCCACCTCCTCTTTGAGGTGGTTGAGTTGAGACTGCTCAAGTTCCTCCGGAACGCACTCAACTACAATATGAGCGCCTCGAACGCTTCCTTCATGGGTTGAAATCAGTGGAGGAGGCAGGCTTGACTCCCCGCGCCCTTCGGTAAGGCGAAAAACTGATTCATAAGTCATGATTGTCGATGGTGGCGGCTACGCCTTTCCCTTCAGGAACGGGGCGAACAGATCAATCGGCACCGGCAGGAAGGTGGTGGTGTTGTGCTCGCTCGCAATCTCGCGCATGGTCTGAAGGAAGCGGAGTTGGAGCGCGATGGGCTCTTTGCTGATCAGGGCGGCCGCCTGCACCATTTTCTCGGCCGCTTGAAACTCGCCTTCGGCGTTGACAATCTTTGCCCGGCGCTCCCGTTCGGCCTCCGCTTGTTTGGCCATCGCCCGCTTCATGCTGTCGGGCAGCGCCACGTCCTTCACCTCGACGGCGGTCACCTTGATGCCCCACGGCTCGGTTTGGCGGTCGATAATCTCCTGCAACTTCTGATTGATCACATCACGCTGGGAGAGCAGGTCGTCCAACGGGGCCTGGCCCAGCACGCTCCTCAGGGTGGTCTGCGCGATCAACGAAGTGGCCTTCCAAAAATTCTCCACCTTGACCACTGCGGCCATCGGGTCCACGACCCGAAAATAGACCACCGCATCCACCGTAGCGGGCACGTTGTCACGGGTCATAATCTCTTGCTTCGAGACGTCGATGGTTACCACGCGCAGGTCCATCTTCACCATGCGGTCCACAATCGGGATGAGAATAATCAAACCCGGCCCCTTGGCCCCGAGCAATTTGCCGAGGCGGAAAATAACACCGCGCTCGTATTCGCGCAGAATCCGCATGGCCTGCGGCAAGATGATTGCCACCAGGATGAGCACCACCACAATGGCGGGGATTATTTTGGTTAAGGCGGATAGGTCTGGCATGGTTTTCACACTTTTTTAGCTGTTATTCGCTTTTAGGTGACTACGGGCGACAGGTTGACGTTTTCACTTTGCCGCGAGAATCGATGCCTCTCGATCAAGCTGGCGATTTTTCTGAGCCGTGAGCCGCCGCGCTTACCCGCCAACGGCTCCGGCGACGACCGTCGTTTTGCTGAACTTAGCCTCGCTTTATCCCGAGCAGGTGTGGTGCCGTCCGTGTCTCCGAAGTTCCAACTGGCTGGGGTTTAACTGAGTCCACATAGAATAGGCTTTGCGCCCGGTTGCAATCCGTGAGTAAAATCGTGCAAATCGCTCGACTTTAGCTAGGCCCGCCATGTACTTTGCACAGAAGACATCGATAGGATCGGGTCTTCGATATACCCACTGCCTTGAATGGCAACCTACCGGAAGCGGATGAAACCCGGCGGCATAGTTCAAGCTGAAACCTTACAACGCCGTTCTCCACGATCTGCTGTGCAAGACGCACGGTCGAGGAATTGGCCCTCGTGCGAATTGCACGGTCTGTGCGTTCCTCCATGTCGAGCTAACACCATCCTGAAGAGTGCAACTGGCTTTAAACTAGTCGCTTGAAGAAACCAGCGTCCGAATGGCCTTTCTCTAGCTGGATGAGCGAAATGACCGTGAAAACTGACACAAAGAACCAGGCTCTGACGTTTGGTGACTTCATGGCTGACCCTTACTACGCTTTGGGGCTCGCGCCGGGCGAACGGATTTGTGGGGCTGGCCCTCAACGCGCATCCGGTTGGGTTTCGAAGACGACTGTGTTTGAATATATCGGAAGGTCAGCACGATAGCTGGGTCCCAACGCGGAGCCTTTGGAACAGATAGCTCTATCCACCCTGCATTTTGCATGATATGATAATAGCACCTTCATTGGCCGGACGCCTGTGCGCTCGACTCGACGCAGGGAAGCGCATGATCTACCGATTCCGACATGGAATTATCGGACCATTGGCCATCTTCTGGCTAGTCGTCACGGTGGCGAGCGTCATATCCGGGGCTTTGGCGTGGAGTCGCTTCGCGCATAGCGTGGAAGCGTCGGTGGTGGCTGAGCAGGTTGGGAAGTCAATGAAACACCTCCAGCAAATCACCTGGGTGGCCGGGTTGCTTGGGGTCGGGGCCGGATTGTTCGCCTTGTACTTTTACCGGATTGATTATTACCAGGAGCGAGCGCGCCGGGAATTGCTGGAAGAGAAGCTCCACGCGGAACAGGCCGTCCGGGAGAAGAGCGCCTTCCTGGCCAACATGAGCCATGAGATTCGCAGCCCCATGAACGCGATCCTCGGCTTTAGCGAACTGTTGGAGCCGGACGGATTGACCCCCAAGCAAGCACAATATGTGCGGGCCATTCGCGACAGCGGCGCGGCGTTGCTGCATCTGATCAACGACATTCTCGACCTATCCAAGCTCGAAGCCGGGAAGTTGGAATTGCATCCCGATCCGACGGACATGCACGATTCGTGTGAGTTCCTCCGCACCGTTTTCGGGCAGCAGGCCGTAATAAAATCGCTCCAGCTTCAGTTCGAGCTCTCACCCAACCTGCCGCGTGCCTTGTTGCTGGATCGCCTGCGACTGCGCCAGGTGCTGGTAAACTTGCTCAGCAATGCCATTAAATTCACAGACCGGGGCTGTGTTAAAACGCGTGTCTCCTGGGAAAGCCGGGGAGACAGTCGCAGCGGCACGCTGTTGCTCGAGGTTGAGGATACCGGCATCGGAATCCCGGCTGCCAAGCTGGAGGAAATTTTCAAGCCTTTCGTTCAAGCTGATTCTCGCCCAACGGCGGAAAACGAGGGAACCGGTATCGGGCTGACTATCGTTAAGCGCCTCACCGAGTTGATGGGCGGCAGCCTTGCCGTGGAAAGCAAAGTTGGCCAAGGCACGATCTTCCGCTTGCGGTTCGCGGATGTTCCCGTCTCGGGGCGCTTGCCCGTGGGTGATCACGCCGAACCGGGCGAGGCAGTGGACTTCAATGACTTCGTGCCGGCTACGCTATTGGTGGTGGATGACAACCAGACCAACCGTGCCCTGATGGCTGGGATATTTGAAAAGACCCATCATCAAGTCGTCTTTGCCAATAACGGCTGTGGGGCGTTGGAGTATCTGAAAACGGACCGACCCGACGTGGTGTTGCTCGATATCCGAATGCCGGTAATGGACGGGCAAACGACCTTGGTGGAGATCCGCAAGCAAGCCAGTCTGGTGTCGTTGCCAGTCATTGCGGTCACCGCATCGAGTAAGGTGGGTGAAGAGCGGGAACTGCAAAACCAATTCAGCGGCTACATCCGCAAGCCCTTCTCGCGACAAACGCTCTTTCTAACGCTTGGCCAATTTCTCCAGCGCTCGGCGCCCGAGAAAGGACTGGACGCCCAGAATGTCGTAGAGACCTTCAAAAGCGTTCCCATCCCCTCGCCCTACCAGGCCGCTCATTGGCAGGAACTCGCTCTTGAACTGCGCAGCCAGGAAGCAACCGAATGGCCGGTGCTGCGTGACAGTCTGGCGGTTAATGAAACTCGGGCCTTTGCTCACAACCTCTTCCTCCTCGGACAGCAGGCCCAATGTGCCCCGCTGATCACTTATGCCGCCACGCTCACCACTTTGGCCGACGGCTATGCCATCAGCCAAATGGAACGTCATCTCGCTGCGTTCCCCAAACTCGTTCACTCCATCGAGAGTTCCGTGGTCCAGGCCCAACTGCAACCGGCATGAACGCCCCTTTGGCCGAAACAAACACTGGCTGCCTGCTGGTCGTCGACGACCAGGAGTCCAACATCCAGATCGTTGGCGCCGCCTTGGGCAAACTCGGTTTCGAGATTCTGCCCGCGACCAGCGGGTTCCAAGCCTTCCAACGCCTGACGGTTCGCCGACCCGACCTCATCCTGCTCGACCTGCTGATGCCGGAAATGGATGGATTCGAGGTCTGCCGCCGCATTCGCGAGAACCCGGATTGGGCGGAGCTTCCCATCATTTTCCTTTCCTCGGCCGACGACAAGGGCTTGATCGTTCGCGCGCTGGAAAGCGGCGGCGTGGACTACATCACCAAGCCCTTCAACCACGCCGAGTTGGTGACCCGTGTCCGAACCCACCTGGCCCTTAAAAGGGCCCGCGACGAACTCATGCAACTCGCCGAGGACCGGGATGAGTTGCTCGGTATCCTGACCCACGACCTCAAAAACCATTTGGGTGGCATGGACATGAGCGCCCAATTGCTCCGCGACCGTACCGAGGCGATGGCGGATCCGAAGCTTCGGTTGATGGCCGAAAACATCTCGCATTCGAGCAGCCAAATGCTCGCTTTCGTGAAGGAGTTTTTGGCCAATGCTTCGGCCGACCATGGCCTGAGCATCAAGACCGAGTCGCTGAACCTCTCGGACGCCGCGGCGCGCGCGGTCCAGCAACATCAGGAATCGGCCAAACGGAAACAACTCGCCGTCGAGGCCGTTATCCCGGCCAGCAACGGCGCGCTCGTGCAAGCCGATAGCGCCGCCCTCAATCAGGTGCTCGATAATCTCCTTTCCAATGCCATCAAGTTCTCTCCTCCCGGCAAGCAGATTCGCCTCACGGTCTGCCCGCCGGGTGCCAGGTATGTGGACTGCCAGGTTCAGGACGAAGGCCCAGGGTTCAGCGAAAAGGATAAAACTCGCATGTTCCGACGCTATGGCCGCCTTTCCGCACGGCCCACCGGCGGCGAACCTTCCACCGGGCTGGGACTGAGCATCGTCAAGAAGCTGGTGCTGGCGATGCATGGTGAATTGGCGTGTGAAAGCACCCTGGGCCACGGCGCCACCTTCGTCTTTCGCTTGCCCCGCGCGACCGTCCAGCATTGATCCGAAATCCTATGGACTTCCTGGTCATCGACGACGACAAGACGTTCCGAGACGCGACGTGCCTGCTCATCGACGGCGAGGGCCATTACGCGGAGGCCGCCTGCTCGGGAGAGTTAGGCCTCAGGGAGCTAAAGGAAGGGAAGTTCGATTCAGTTCTTCTGGATCTAAACCTTGGGCCGGAAAACGGCCTCGACATCCTGGAGCAGATTCTCCAGCGCCAACCCAATCTGCCGGTGATCATTTTTACCGCCCAAGGCAGTGTGAAAAACGCAGTCGAGGCCATGCGGCGCGGCGCGGTGGATTTTCTGGAAAAGCCCTTCACCCGCGAACAGTTTCACCTGGTGCTCGCCCGAGTGCAGCGCTTCCACCAACTCAACCAGAATATCGAACGGTTGGAACGGGAGGTTAAGGACAGCAAAGCTCAGAGTCCTGAAATTCTGCTGGGATCAAGCGCGCCACTCGTGAAGGAGGCAATCGACACGCTGCTGCGGGCGGCGAAAACACCCGCCTCGATTCTGATCTTGGGCGAAAGCGGCACCGGCAAGAGTGTGGTCGCCCACGCCGTTCACCAGCAAAGCCATCTGGCCAATAAACCTTTTATCACCGTGAGCTGTCCGAGTTTGTCCCGGGAACTGCTGGAAAGCGAACTGTTCGGCCACGTCAAAGGTGCGTTCACCGGCGCTCTGCGCGACCATTGGGGCAAAGTTAAAGCCTCCCAGGGCGGAACACTCTTCCTCGACGAGATCGGCGACCTGCCATTGGAAATCCAGCCTAAGTTGCTTCGGCTTCTGCAAGAACGTGAATACGAGCGGGTGGGCGAAAATGTTACCCGCCAGGCCGACGTGCGCATCATTGCTGCTACCAGCCAGGATCTCAAAAAGCGCGTCGCCGAGGGCGCCTTCCGTGAAGACCTCTATTTTCGGCTCAACGTGATCACAGCGGAGATGCCTCCGCTGCGGCAGCGTCCAGGCGACCTTATTCGTTTTGCCGAACATTACTTCAAACATTTTGCCGCCCTCTGTGGACGCCGCCTCGATGGTTTTTCCGAAGAGGCCTCCGCCGCTATTCTTGCCTACGTGTGGCCGGGTAACCTTCGTGAGCTGCGCAACGCGATCGAACGGGCTGTGATCATGGCCAAAGGAACCAGGATTCTCTTGGAAGACCTCCCTGCCGAATTACGCGGCCTGCCCGTAGCCGGAGGCAATGGCAGCGACGCTTCGCTGCAGGTTGGTTCCTTGATTTCCTTGGAACGGTTGGAGGAAGCGCACCTGCGCAAAGTCCTGGAACGAACCTCCAACCTAGCCGAAGCGGCTGAGGTGCTTGGAATTGATCAAGCGACGCTCTACCGCAAACGCAAGAAAATCAGGTTGGAATAATCGTTCTGCCAAACGCGCGCTTTCGCCACTGGTAGCCCAACCGAGCGTGGGAGTTTTGCACCAACGCGCCCAGCGGCGTGAGTCCCACAGATCACCTTACTCCGCTCCTTCATGCACTTTGCACGAAATGCATACTCAGAATTAACGTTTCGAGATTCCTATGGTGTTGAAAGGCAACATACCTGAGGTGGAGAGCCCGGCGGCATGGTTCAAGCTGGAACCTTAAGATCATGGAACGTGTTGATCCGACAAGCGAGCTTGGGAAAATCCTCGTTTGGTGTTCCGGCCAAAAGGCCACCGATCTCCATACGCAGGCTGACCGCCGCTACTCCATCCGCGAAGACGGCAAACTCCAGCGAATTGCCCCGGAGCAATTTCCGGTGCCCGGCAATGATGACGTCATGAGGATGCTGCGCCAGGCGTTTTCGAACTCAATTTACGATCGGATCGAGAAGCAACACGAGATGGACTTGAGCTTTCTGTGCGCGCAGGTGCGCTATCGAGCCAATTTCAGCAAGCAACAAGGCAAGCAGTCCTGCTCCTTCCGGGTCGTGCCGCAGCACATGCTCAAACTGCAGGACTTGGAACTGCCGGACACCGTCGCCGACCTCGTGAAAGAGCCGCGTGGGCTGCTCATCGTGACCGGCGCCTCCGGCCAAGGTAAGAGCACGACCATCCGTGCCCTTTTGCAGCGACTCAACGAGACCCTGGCGTTGCGCATCATCACCATCGAGGATCCCATCGAGTATCTGTTTGAAGAGGATAAATGCCAGTTCGAACAACGCGAAGTCGGCGTCGATACCGAATCTTTCGCCAACGGGATTCGCAACGCGGTGCGCCAGGACCCCGAGGTGATATTCCTGGGCGAGGTCCGCGATGCCGAAAGCGCCCTGGCTGCGATGCAAGCCGCCGAAACCGGTCACCTGGTGCTCACTACCCTGCATGCGGATTCCGTGCCGCGCGCCATCGACCGCATCCGGGAGTTCTATCCGGCGCCGGAGCAGGCGAACGCCAGCGCCCTGCTGGCCCGAAGCCTGAATGCGATGGTCTGCCAGCGGCTCATCCCGAGCTGCGCCGGGAAACGCATCCCCTGCCTGGAGATCCTCAAGCGCAACATCGGCACCCAGGACGCCGTCGCCCGGAACGACCTGGCGCTCCTCGCCAGCAATATCGAAGCCTCAGTGAATGAGGGCATGCATAGCTTCGACCAGTATTTGATGCAGCTTTTCAAGGGAGGTTACGTGACCGTGGAAACGGCCAAACACTATGCCAATAACTGGAGCCGAGTGGAAATGGACATGCACGGCTTTGCCCCCTCCGCCGGCGGCCTCCTCAAGCCTGACGTCGCGCGGTAAGCCTCCGGAGGCTCTAACGAAACCAAATTATGTATATATTTGAATTCATCTACCGGACGATCGTGAATCTCTTCCGAGAGGCCTGGCGCGTGCCACAAGCCATCGCCGGCGGCGCCAAGGACAGACGACGCCAAACCCGGCGAGAGGTGTCCGAAGCCGAACGGCTCGACCGGATACGCCAGCCCTGGAAGTACCTCGGAAAATGAGCAGGCCAAGACGGTGCCTTACCTATCTCCCCTGCAAGCCAGCGCATCCTTCATTGCAGCCGCACATAAACACGGCCGCCTTGAAGCTAACGCCTCTGGCAGCCTCGATGACTCCGATGACTCTTGCCAGTTCAACCTTCCCGCCGCGTGGTTCAGGCAATTTCACCCCAAGCGGTGCGGTCATGAGATAAACACCTTAGTTGTAAGACCTTCATGGGCCGTGGGTCGTCGAAAGGGGCTGAACTCCAGCTTGCAGGAATTGGCGCACAATTCTCTTCTTTCCATTCTTCCCCTGCGCTTGCAGAACGATTTTACCGTCTTCGGAAGGCGGCAATTGGCCCAAGAACAAGCCATCGGCGGCGACAGGGACCGACTGTCCATTTGCGGTTAGGACCGTTCCTGGCTCGGCCCAACCATGTAGGTCGATGGCGCAGCCTTTGCCCACGAGCGAATGTTCCAACGGCGTGGTCTGGACAAGCACGCACGGCGGTTGCTCCAATGTGAGCGTCTCCTCAATCGCCTGACGCCTGGCTTGGTAGAGCACCTCAGGGCTCCGCGTATGATGGGAGTAGTCTGGCACAACTTGCATGGCGATTTCAACGCCGCGTTGACGGGGATCGATGAGCGCGGCGACACGTGATGAGAGGTTTGCCCTGATTTGGGAAATCCTGTTCTCCAGCAGCCAAAGGCACTCGTAGTCTTGCAGGCCAGCGCGCATTTGCTCCCAGCGTAGTGAATTGAGCAGGCCATCTTTACTGGGATACACCTGCCAGCCGTCACCCCGGTGCTCGCCGGGGGCGTTGACGGGATCGTCGGTCCAGGCGTTGAACCCCCAGTGCAGATAGCCCTGCAAGTTGTAGCGGTAGTTGAGCCAGTGCATAAGCCGCGTCTCAATTAAGGGCACATCCACTGTTTTGTTAAGCAGCGAACCGCCTTGAAAAATGCCTACTGTGTAGAACCACAATTCATTGCCTTGGCTTTGGGCTTGTTCATAATCACCCTGCCAAGTAGCCAGATGGTCCAACTTGGGCACCCAAACCTCGAGCGCGCCCAGGCAATGCGCAGTCTCAATCGCATCGATGCGGCGCAACTCGGGAGCCAGGCGGTGCACGAAGTCGGAGGCTTTGCGCCAGGCCATGATGTTGTTGTTGGAGGGCTCATCACAAATGTGGAAGACGGTCTTTGCCAGCCAGCCCTTGGCGCGCAGGTGACCGACAAAGGCTGGAATGAATTGGGACAGGTACTTCTCACCGGACACGGAAATGCGCTGGCCATCGGCCTCCTTTATCGGGAAGCTGCTTAAAGAAATCTCGCTGCCCGACCATCCACCGCTGCCGAACTGGGCAACAAAACCGGTCTCCAGCAAATCCATGCGGCGGGTGTCCCAGAATACCTGGGCTTGCTTATCGAAGCGTGAAAAATCAAATTGAAATTTGCCCTCCGCACTGCCGCTGGCCTCGATCAATCCCAGGCCCAAGCGGAAGACGTTCTGCCGGTGATCGGTCATGTTCTCCGCGTAGAGCTTTAGGAGACGATAAAAGCGCTCCTCGTCGGACGGGTCCAGGTGATGGTGCTTTCGGAATTCAGAGGTCGAGAACCATTCTGAGACCAACAGATGGCGTTCCTGGGGGAGGACAAGCGGATAGACCTGCAGAACCAGCGGCAAGGAAGCCCTGACACTGCCCGCTGTTGCAGTCAAAGTGGCCCGGTACTCGCCCGGGGGCGTCTCCGGCGCTATTTTTAGAGTCAGATAAGCGGCTTTGCGGGCTCCTTTTCGCAGGGCACATTTTGAGTCCTCGCTCAGATAATCGGGGAACCATGCCGGAGCGGGGCGCAGGAGATCGCCCTTTTGCCGGTTGGGCGAGTTTTTTTCGATGAAAATGCTCCCGACAAAACTCCAATGGACATTCCGTTCAGGAAAGACAGCCGGGCCTTGTGACTGCTGAAGCGGGCTGACTGAAAATTTCATCTCCTCCAAATCTTCATTGGCCAGGAACACGCACTGGCCGGAAATGGTTTCGTTGCGCAGCCCGAACAGGTTAAGCGCGCTCTGGCTGGATCCCATCGATCCATACCCGTCTTCAAAGACCCGCTCCATATCGCTCGTTGCGAAACATTCGAGCTTGGGCAAGGCAACCTGAGGCGCCAGCGAGGTTGGTAGATTGGGGTTGTCCTTGGCGCCTCCTACCCCTCTGGCCGTAAAACTGGAGAAACCGAAATCAGAATTGGAACCAATGCCCCGGCCATCCTCGCAACTCAGATACTCTCCAATTCCTGGATTGCCGGTCTTATACGTATCATCTGTTACCTGCGTAGCGTAGGTTTGAGAAAGACCGCGTGTGGATAAACCGGCTGAAGCAAGCAGTAGAACTACTGACAAGAAATTGCTTTTGGGTCCGCCGAGGAGGAAAAATTGGTTTTTCTGAGCCAAGGCGCATTTTTGAGTGTTTTCCGCCACTGGTGAAGAGACCGTAAAGCCAACTGGTGGGGTTTGTCAAAACAAAATGGGATCTTGCCGCTTTGCAAGATTTTCCAATGGGGGCCAAGGCGTGCCTTCACCAGCGGTGGCAAGAGCGGTCTCTGGGTGACAGGCTCAATACGATGCAGGCACCGCGGCCTGCTCAGCCTAGCCTTGGAGAACAAGAATCCGGGCATGGAAAGGCGGAAGTTTTGGGCGCGTGAATTGTTTTCGTGCGCCGAGGGGGTGAGGTTCTCGCCGTCGCCTATTGGTTTTGCGGCTTAATCTCGAAGCGATGGCCGACCGGCTTTCGCGCCGAATCAATGTCCGCCTCGCTATCCTGGATCTGGCGATCCAGCCTTGCTAACTCTGCCGTCCTGCGGGTATCAAGCTCCGGACTTCGCGCCCACTCAGGAAACGAATACAATTGAACGTCACGCCATCGAGTATAATACAAATTGTTCTTTTCAAAAACCAGGCGCAGCACCCGTTGGGCTTGCTGCGTGATCGGCCCGGCCCGGTTGGCCAGGTTCAATCCGTTCGCCAGTTGCTCGCTCGTGGCGGTTGCTGCCCCTTCGCCATCGATGCGGACTTCATACGAGCCGGAGGCCAAACCGTTGATTTGGAGTTCGAAGCGGTCGAGATCTTCCAGGATCGGCGCCAGCTTCAGGGCCGGTCCGGCTCTTTCGTCAATGGGCATGGGCAGCGCGTCGTCCAGCCGTTCAAAGCTGACGGTGTTATTGGCCGCCTTGAGATTCTCGACCCGGCAAGCATCCGTCGCGGCTTTCCCGGTCGCGCAATCGATCTGGACCCTTGAAACCAGGGCGGGCGCGCCGAGTCCCTTCAAAATCGCCCAAGCCATCACGGTATGGCCGATGGGTCCCGGATGTACTGCGTCGCCGCCGCCGACAAAACCATTGGGATTGTTGGGACGCTCCCGCAGCAGCATCTTCATGTAGGGATCAAATTCATCAATGAAGGCCGCCCCTTCTTTGGCGGCAACCTCTTTCAGGCCATCGGAAAACTTGCGCAAAGACTGGTTCCGGACGTCCTGGTCGGGATCGGGCCGCTTGTCTTCAATCGGTTGCGGTGTCAAAAACGCCACCCGCGATCCGCTGGCCTTGATCTCTTTGCCGAGCTCGGTTTGGCTGCGGACATAGGCCTTGAAGATGTCTTCCCGAAACGCCTGGTACGAGTGATCGTTCATCCCGAAATCAATCGTCACCAGGCTCGGCCTCAGCGGGAGCACATCCCGCTCCAAACCGTGTTTCACCGCTTCCTCAACCATCTGCTGCTGGCTGGTGGCATCGGCGGCAAAAAGCTTGGACTCCTCCGGGTGCGATCGCTGTCTCAACCAGGAGGTGTCGCCGCCCCAGCCAACGTTGCGAAACCAGAGTTTCCACTCGGGATGCCTGGTAAGGGCGTACGTCTCGATGTAGGTGGTGTAGAGGCGCTGTTCCGTGATGCTGTCTCCCAGGAACACGACGCGATCGCCGTCGCGGATCAGGAAATCCCCGGCGGGGGCGCCCGCGGCGATCGAACAAAGAACCGCAACAATGAAGAATTGTCTGCGCAGGGTTTTCATAATGCTCATGCTATGCCGGCAAACGGCTGGCCAGCAAGTCAGTTTGGACCATCAGGACCATCACCTGCCCCCCCCTATCGGATGGAACTGCAACCTAGGCGGATCCACCGGGCCAAAAGGGGGGAGGATGACAGATTACGGCATGGGTTTGAAAGGAGCTGGAAAGGGCAGGGCACGGCTGCGTGGAATTGAGCTTTGTGGCGTAACAGTTGGAGTTAAAATGTGCGAAGTGTGAGGCCGTCGCGGAGCATGAGATTGACCTGCTCGCAACCGACCCAAGAATGACCCACTTAAACTTGATATGGCCGCGCGCTTGCGCCGGGAAACCACCCTGTCGATCAAAGCGATTGCGGCTCAGGTTCACCTTGGCAGTTCCAAAGCCGCCAATGCGAAGCTGCACATGCACATGCGCCACCGCAATGAATCCGACTCATCACAGCCCCTGCTGGGCATTTAAGATCTTCAATAGCGAAGAACCAAGAACCTGCCAAACCAAACTATGGTTTGACCCCATCCAATGGCGATATTACTATCCAAAAATTTCCCTCCGGCCCTGCGCGTTCTACCTATTTCGGCGCAATGGTTCTCTATGGGTTTATGGGTTTTATGGGTTAAACACCCCATTGCGCTATTCCCACGACTGCGTTAAGAAAGGAACGCCTTAAAAGCCTTTCTCATGCAACCGATGGGCAAATGTGAACTGGAGTGCCAGCAACAGGCCGGTTCCCCAGGCCGGTGACGCAGGTCCCGTCGGTGGGCAGCCAGTCGGAGCGCCCTTTCGCGGTTGTCCACGGATGCCTGGTTCTGGCTGTCCTGACGGGAGGGTTGGCTTTGCGGGCGAAAGCCAAAGCTGACGAAATCTCGACCGCCGCGCCCTCGGCTGTCGAGCAGTTCAAGCGGTTCATCTCTTCGCCTCCTGTCATCAAGAACCTCGTGTTCCAGCAAAAGGTCCCAATGGACGGCGGCGCCCGCCCTTTAGACGGCACTTTCGCGCTGTCCACAAGGTTCGAGTACTTCCAGGCAAAATGGCAGACCAATGGACTTTTATTCCGCAGAATCAACACCCTCGATGATGAGACAAATTTCGCGGTTGCAGGTCAATTGGTGTCCTGGTCGGGGCACAAGCACGCCCTTGTTGAACCAAGGGGGGAATTGACAACTTGGAACGATCTGGATCCCTCGACTCGTGGCAAGGACATCTCGATTTTTTACACGAGCCGCTCTTTGCTGGATCCTCTGCGCGAGGTCCTGAATATGGGGGTTATGTATGTGGATATTGGCGCGATTAAGTGGGACGCGAATCACTTCACGGTGGCCGCCAGGCTCGATCAGGAGCAGGTGCGCGTAACGGGCGCCCTTTTCGAATCCCCCAGCCAGCGCCCGGACCACCTTGAGGTTTGCTACAGCTTTCCAAATGCAACGAACCGCTACGTGATTCGCTACGGGTATGGCGACGCGCGGAAATCTTCATTGCTGCCAACCACGATTACGAATTTCTGGTTGAAGAAGCAGCAAAATCAGGCTGAGAGGGAAATCGAACTCGACGAGTGGCAAATCCTGGACCTGAAGACGCAGGACGCTTTGCTGCCTGACGAAGCCTTCGCCATTGCCCCGTTTTCCACCCAGAATATTTGGGTTAATCGCGTGTACACAAACGGAGGAATTTACGAGTGGAAGACGAACGGAACGTATCTGTTAATCACCAGACTTGACGGCGCAAGGTCGATTCCTCGTCCTCCTGGTAAGACTGCCACCGCGGCCCTTTATTCCGGCTGGGGTACTTTCAATTTTTTGATTTTCGCTCTCATGGTGAGAGCGAAACGTACGGAGAACAACAAAACATTAAAGGAAGGAGTCTTGGAATATGACATTCAAGTTTAAGGTGCAGACGGCGCTCATGGTGGGGGGACTGGTTGCGGCCAGTTATGCCAACACTTGCTTTTACGCGCAGACGACTGGGCTCTGCTTTTACTCTGGCAACGTGGTTGACGAAATCGTTTGGGCCGATGGCAGTAACTCCAAAGTGAGCGCCACGGCGGATTGGTATGCAAACGCGAATTCTTACACCTCAGGCTCAGGCGCTGGCGGCTATACCAGCTATGTGCCCACTACCGCTACTCTCACATGGTGCAGCGGTCCGGCGAAGTTCCAGGACCCATCAGGCCACACCGATTCCATCCCCGAATGGGAAAGCAACAGTGCTGATTGCAATGGGTTTGCGGTACCTCTCTTCACACTCTCAGCCACTAGTGCTGTGAACTGGGGCACCACGGGGGGGCAAGCTTGTCAATGACTGCTGGAAGCTTAGGGTCTTGTCAGGTCAAGGGTCAAGGCCGGCTATTCGCAGGGAATGGCCTACTCCCTAAGCCGCAGGACTCCTGCGAAGGTATGCGGCTTAGGTGTGCTCCCTCTTCTGGTGTATTAAGTTGCTTTGAATTCGAAAAACCGGTCGGCTTGCTTGTGGGCAGAATTAAAACAGCTTTTACGCTCGTTGAACTGCTCGTTGTAATCGCGGTCATTGCGGTTCTTGCGGCAATCTTGCTCCCCGTGCTGCATCGGTCTCGCGCTCAAGCCGATTCCATCTACTGCCGCAACAACTTGCGCCAAATCGTGCTCGGCACGGGCATGTACGTTCATGACACCGGCGCTTACCCACTTCTTCCCGGCTTGGTTTCCGAACTTCAACCCTACACAGCAGCCTCCTGGCCCATGGACAATTACTCTTTTCCCGATGGCACTAAGTACCTAGGACCAGGACGGGGGCTCTACGCTTGTCCGTCGTACAATCGAGTGCAAGGAGGGTTTTTGTCGGCTGGATCTCTTGCATGGAGAGGGATGACGACCCCTGCTCGTGGGAGCTATGGTTATAATGCCTATGGGCCGGAGCCGATGTCAGCGCTCGATGGGGGGCTTGGTGGCACGGAGAACGCGCAGGCCATTGAAATACCGACTCGGGAATCTCAAGTTGTCAACCCCAGCGATATGATCGCGTTCGCGGATTCGACGTTGGATATTATGCAGTGGCCGCTTGGAGGGAGTGTGGATCTCAGCACGCCGTTTTTGTATCTGAACCTCTATCGTGAAGATCTCCAAGGTCAACCTACGGGCGATCCGGCTGTCCAAGCAACCCTGCAGCGCCATGCGTGGAAGTGGAATGTGGGGTTCTGCGATGGCCACGCGGCGAATTTGCGATCAAACCAACTGTTCGACCGAAGCAACGTTTCTGTTCGACGGGCCTGGAGCATTGATAACCAAGATCATCCAGAGATTGCTGGCTCGCCCTCCCAATAGACAGGCGGAGGAGGAAAACAATGAGTTCAAAAGACCATGAAGCATTCTTTAGGTTTAGCGCGTGGACGCTGATACTCACCGCGCTGACGAAGGTGTACAGCTCCGCGGGAAGTGTGAAGATCCTTCAGGTTCAGGACGCACTGCTTCACGTGGGATACCGGCCTCTCATTCTGTCCGCCGCGGTGTTGGAGATTGGAATGGCTGCCTTTCTCCTGAACAATCGGAACACCCTCCTGCGCTCCTTAGTCCTAATCTGGTTGAGCGGCAACTTCCTCTTTTACCATTGGGGAGGCTACCTCCTCGGTGTTTACCTCTGCCCGTGCCTGGGACGGCTGACTGACAACCTGCCGCTCCCGCGCGGGTTTGCCGAGGTGATGCTTCAACTGCTGGTGCTGTATTGGTTTTTGGGAAGTATCAACATGATTTGGCAGCCCTGGGGCTCAGCGCAGTGGGCGCGAATGGTCGGCGCTGCCAAGACACTTTTTGCTGCGCACCGGGCACGCCCAACGGGCGCTTGAAGGCTCGGCGGCAAGAAACCAAACCAGTCCGGCAACCTTGGTCTGCTCGTGAAACCAAATGCAAAAATCGCCAGCGCGCTTCTGATTGGTTTGGTGATGGGAGCCCTCCTTGGCCGCGGGTTGCCGCGTTCGCCAGAGGATGCCCGTCGGGGTGCGAGCGCGTCACAAGCGGGAATGCGTGTGTTTCAGAGAAGACAACCCCCCAGACCGGCTGAGGCCGGAGCGACCCGAATTTCAGGCCGCATCACTGCGAGCCAGGTTGATGGCGTGCTGGGAACAATCTTAACCGAAAGACGTGCCGAACGCCGGGAGCGACTTCTGGCAGAACTGGTCGACGCGATTGATCCGGCTGATTTTGAGGTGGTGCTGAAGAAGCTGGCCGACCGCCCCGAACTCGATGTGCGGCATGGTTTGGTTGCACGCTTGCTCACCCGATGGGCCCAGTCTGATGGCAAAGGGGCGCTGGCGTACGCGCAGGCGCTACCCGCGTCCCGTGAACGTTCGGCGGCGTTGAATGCCGTAGTACAGGGATCGATGGAGCAGGACCCTGCAGGCGCGATGAACTGGCTGAGGGGGCTTTCGAACGGCCGCGAGAAAGCCCTGTTGTTACAGACCTCCATGGGTCCATTGGCGGCTCAGGACCCCAACCTTGCATTGGAATTTCTGAAAACGCTCAAGGGCACACCGGAAATTTCGAGATTGCAGACAATCCTGTTTCGCCAGTGGTCGGCGGGTGATCCGGCGTCGGCTGCGGCAGCGGCAGCGAGTGCCGGAATCAAAGACCCGGCGACCTTGGGCGCAATAGCCTCTGCCTGGGCCACGAAGGCTCCTATCGCCGCACTTCAATGGGCCAAGAGCTTGCCTGAGCAGTCGGGCAAGCCTGAGGTGATGGGCGCACTATGCGGTTCGCTTGCGTACAGCGACCCGAACACAGCGGCTCAGCTTGCCCTGTCGCTGCCGCAAGGACAACTGCAGGAGGCGGCAATTGCCAGTGTGGCTTCCGGAATGTCGGACAGCGACATCAGCGGCGCAATCTCGTGGGTGAGCGAGCTTACGAACAATACCGCCAAGAGCGGAGCGCTGCAGCGACTGGCCGGGGAATGGAGCCAGACGGATCCTCAGTCAACGGCAGCGCTGGCTCTCTCGCTGGACCCGGGGCGAGCCAAGGACAGCATCATCGGCACCGTAGCCGGGAACTGGGCATCGAGTGATCCGGCTGCAGCGGCGGCTTGGGCAGGGACAATACCTGCTGGTAATGAGCGCAGCCAGGCGATGCAGGAAGTCGTAAGATCATGGGGAGGCAGCGATCCGAGCGCTGCCGCCCAATTTGTCCTGAGCCAGCCGCCCGGGGGCCTGCAAGATAGCCTCGCGGGCACACTGGCCAGCCAATGGGCTTCGACTGACCCGGCCAGCGCCGCAAGGTGGGCGGTTGACGCTCTGGCCGGGGACGCCCAGCGCGGCGCGGTCTCGAGCGCCGTTTTGGCATGGACCCGGCGGTCGCCGGACGACGCGGCGTCCTTCGCCGCTGGCTTGCCGGCGGGTCAGGTCCAGGACACCGCCGTTGGAAGCATTCTGACCTCGTGGGCGGCCTCGGACCCATCGTCCGCTGCGGATTGGGTAAGCCAGTTTCCTGATGGGAAACTCAAGGATCAATCGCTGCAAGACCTGATGATCGGGTGGGGGATAAAAGACCCCGTGGCAGCGGCGAACTGGCTTCAGGGGCTCGACCCGGGTTCGGGCCGGGATGCCGCAGTGGCCGCTTTTGTTGGCGTCGTTTGCCACACAGACCCTCGGTCTGCGGCCACTTGGGCGGAAACCATCGGGAACGATGCTGAGAGGCTGTTTCGGATGGAGAGCGCCGCTCGGGCCTGGATGGAAGTGGACAAGGCGGCGGCGCAAACGT
>DASYZB010000026.1 GCA_035946615.1 Verrucomicrobiia bacterium | reverse complement strand
AGGTGGTTCCCTGGGTTTATTCCGCGTCGAATGGCCGACTGCATCGGGGAAATTTGACAGCTATGGAAACGCCTCTTCCACAAGCGTCAGCCATTGCCGGTTGGCTGGAGCGCAGCGCTTTTTACGAGGAGCGTGTGGGTTCCCGAAGCTACGAAAGCAATCGGTTTTATCACCGGCTGCTACGGGAACGTTATTGCTTCCTGGTGCCGCCAGGAGCTAAAGCCCTTGAGATTGGGTGCGGACTGGGCGATTTGCTCGCGGCGGTCAGACCCGTGCGCGGTGTCGGAATCGATTTCAGCGGCAAAACCATCGCCTTGGCACGGCAACGCCATCCGGAAATTGAATTCCATGTGGGAGATGCCGGCGGCAGGGGCATCGAGGAAAAGTTCGACTATATCTTGCTGTCTGACCTCATCAATGATCTGGCGGACGTGCAAAACGTCTTCGAAAAGCTCCAGTCCATGGCACACAGCGACACCCGCCTGGTTCTAAACTTTCTGAATACTCTTTGGCGGCCGTTTTTAGGCATGGCGGAAATATGCGGAGGAAAAGCCCCCAGTCCGCCGCAGAACTGGCTCTCGACGGATGACGTGGTGAATCTCCTTCAGCTCACCGGCTGGGAGACGGTTAAGGTTGAACAGCGAATCCTCTGGCCAATCAATACGCCCGTAATTGGCAACCTTCTCAATCGATGGCTCGCGCCAATACTCTCGCACCTTTGCCTGACCATTTTCATCGTCGCGCGGCCCAAAACAGCCGCTCCTCAAGAGCAGCAGCATCGTTGCTCGGTTGTCGTTCCCGTTCGCAACGAGGCCGGTAATATTGAGGCTGTGGTCCAGCGCACACCTCGCTTGGGTCTCGAGACGGAACTGATTTTTGTCGAAGGGCACTCAAGCGACGACACCTGGTCAGAAATCCAAAGAGTAGCGCGCGCGTATCCAGAGGCCGGAATCAAAGCGCTGCAACAACAGGGCCGAGGTAAAGGCGACGCCGTGCGGGAGGGCTTCAGCGCCGCGACGGGTGAGCTTCTGTTCATTCTCGACGGCGATTTAACCGTGGCGCCCGAGGAGCTGCCTAAATTCTACGAAATCATGCGCAAGGGGAGCGCCGAGTTCGCCAATGGCGCGCGCCTGGTCTATCCGATGCAACAGGAGGCGATGCGGTTTTTGAACATGATAGCCAACAAACTCTTCGGCCTCGCGTTTAGCTGGCTGCTGGGGCAGAGGATCAAGGACACCTTATGCGGCACGAAGGTGCTTTGGCGGCGGAGCTACGAAAGTATTGCAAAAGGGCGGGAGTGTTTCGGTGATTTGGACCCGTTCGGCGATTTCGACCTGCTCTTTGGCGCGGCAAGATTAAACCTGCGCATAGCGGATGTGCCGGTCCGTTACGCCGCGCGCACGTACGGAGAAACGAATATTAGACGCTGGCAACATGGTTGGTTGCTTCTGCGCATGGTGCTCCTGGCAGCACGGAAACTAAAATTCCGCTGATCCCGTAACCGAATTGGGGGGGCGGGGTCAGAATGAAAGGACATCCAAAAGCGGCAGAGGGCTGCCGCAGTCCAAGACGCTTCGCGCGGACGGTGAGTCGGGGGCCTGGCCGTTGCTACCGGGCCTGGCGCACGCGAATGGTATAGCGCAGGGCCTTGTCGTTGGCGGAGACAAACTTCACGCCTTCCTGGGCGTTTTCATCCAGAAACACATTTTGGAACGGTGTATCATCGACGACGAATCCCTGGGCATCTTTGAAGACGCAATTGGCCTGGACCTGGATGCGGCGGTTCTCGCGATTGCGCAGGTTGGCCGCCACTTGCATCCGCCCATCCGAAAGGCGCGACTCCTGAAGGTCCACACAAGTAACTGAGTACTGGGCTCCTCTGTCCAGCAGGACAAACCGGGAGCTATCTTCGAGGTTGTTGACCGTGGCGTTTTGCGGGCGGAATGCGCCCGTGTCATGGGCGCACCCGCTCAACAAGGCCAAGCCCGGGGCGAGCAGGCCCAAAGCAAGCAGATTCTTTTTCATATCTTTTGAGGTGTTATGGATTGATCACTGACAAAAATGACTTTGTCCTTCCCGTCCTCGGGCACGGCGAAACTAATCGTCTTTGTCAACTGCGGCAGGGTCAGGCCGGCGGCATCCTGAAATTCGACAGTGAGGGTGTGCGGGCCGGGCGGGAGCGACATGCAAGCGAAGCTCAGGTAACGCGGGAGGTTGTCCCAGGAGCGGGTGTCGGCCTCCGGTATCGTGGCGGCGGAAACCACTTTAGTCAGGGCGCCGACGAGGGCCACGCCCAAACCAACTTCCTCCGCTGTGCTATCGCGGCTCATTACGGCGGTCCCCAGGCCCGCGCCGATGGCCACGTCGCCCGCGATGTCGGTAGCGGATTTGAAAACCGCTTTGTTGCCGAGGATGTGATCCATTACTCGCCCCCCTCGCGTGCTGGCTTGAAACCAGACATCATCAGTAGGGGCAGCAGAAAACTTGTTGGAATCGACAAAGAACTCGGCGGCATTGACCGGAGAGGACCTCACGCGGAACCGGAGTTCCTGCGCATACTGGCCCGTGGCGTATTTGGTCGGACCGGGTCCGAACTCAAAAAAGAAAAGGACATTAGCCCCGGGGTTGTAAGGTGGGAGCTTCACGCCATGCGCGTCGGCCTGCGCGCGTTTGAAGGCATCCGACCCGTCCTCGCCCAGCTTGAGTGTGGCGAAGCCATCCAGGTAATCGGGCAAGACCCAATCGCCTGCGTATTTGTGCTCCTCGGTGTCGCTGTCCTCGACCTCCGCGCTGCGAAAGCAGGCGCGGGCGTTGTCCGGTTGGCCGTCCATCCAGTAGAGAATGCCCCGATAGATGTAAGCCATCGAGCGCTCATAGGGTTCGCCGATGAAGGTCTTTTTGGATTCGGCATGAAAATAACCGCGCGCCTTGCGCGCATTGGGGTCGGGCCCGTAAATGCCTTGAAGGGTTGTCAGCGCATCGTCAAGGTTCTGTTTGGCCAGGGCGAACTGGCCCTGCCGCATGGCTGCAGCCGCCAGGCGATATTCCCAGAGGACTTTGTCCCGAGCCGGTCCGTTGGCGATAGCGTTTGGACCATCGACCATGATGTTGCCGGTTAGCACCACAGGTTTGGCGGGCGGTGTGCTGGCGCAACCCCCCGCCAGCAAGCCAACACAAAGCCAGACCATGGGGAGCGCGCCCACCCCATGCGCAGTTGGGCGCTCCCTCGCGCCAAACTGGTGAGCGCACCGCCATAGCCGTCGCGTGAGCTTTCGTGAATGAAACATTGGGTCCATGGAGGGGACTTTGTTTTCCACGGGGCTACCGGTAAGCGGCATCCTCAAGGCCCTGCTTCTTAATTTCCGATGAATCCTCCCAAATGATATCGGTGGTTCTGGCGTCAATAAGCTGGAACGTGTAGAGGATATAATCGCTGGTGCCGGCGCTGGTCCGGGTGGTCAGGCCCGAGAGCTTGCCGGTGAGGATAAAGTCGGCGCCTTTGAATTCGACCACGCGCGGGTCGGCGCTGGCCGTGACCTGCCCGGAGAGCTTCAACTGCCGCTCGCGTTCGAGGGCCGCCATGCGCTCGCGCGCCAGAAAGATCACTTTGCCCCGCGCACGGCTGTTCAATTCGGCCCGGATGCGATCGAGGAAGATGTCTTTGTTGATAGGAAACCGGGTGGCGTTCTCGACCGGATCGAGAATGACGCGAGGCGTCCCCTGCGCATTCATGATTTGCGGGGTCGAGAGAATGCTGCGCGACATCTTGTCCGTCACAGCGACGAGGTCTTGCGATTCGACGCCGGTCCCGGCAACGAACCCCTGTTCATCGGGACGCATTTGAGTTACGGGCACGCCGGAAGGGTTTTTGACTCCTGTCGAGGCACAGCCGGTCAACAGGCCGGCCAGCGCAAGGGCAGCCAGCGGATTTTGGCGGTTCATTAGCTTCATAAATTTTCTTTACGTGGTTCACCACTCAACAGACTTCGACGTTTCCAGGCCGGCTTTATTCGCCGGCCAGACCATCGCGCCTGCCATTTTATGCAGCACCCACCGTGCCGCAACCGAAAATGTCCTCAGCCGGTAATCGGTTAGTGACGGCGGGCGCTGCCGCCTAAAGGCGGCGTTCCGCGCGTGCGGAACGCCGGCTTCAGCCGGCAGCCCCGTAGTCACTGAGGCATTACCTCAGCCGCCAGGATGCGGCTCCGGGTCTTTGCGTTCCCTGCGTTCCTTTGCGGCTACTTCCAGATGGGCCGCAAGAGAACTCAAAGAACGCAAGGAGAATCAATTCCAGGAGAATCAATCCCTTTGCCAAT
Source organism: Verrucomicrobiia bacterium (assembly GCA_035946615.1). Taxonomy (NCBI): domain Bacteria; kingdom Pseudomonadati; phylum Verrucomicrobiota; class Verrucomicrobiia; species Verrucomicrobiia bacterium. The sequence continues at coordinate 14,551 of DASYZB010000026.1, read as the reverse complement.
TCTCATATCAACCCTGCTTCCGATCCCAGTTGTTGAACCGCTAACTCCTGCAAATCGACAGCAGGTCCCAGAGTAGCGCCGCCGGGCAGTTTTTTGCCCGTTGCCAGGCTCAACTCGGCGGCTTCCAACACCAGCGTTGTATAAAAGCCCAGCGTCATCGGGTCCAGGGCTTCATTGCGCTTGGCCTCGCTCATCGTGCCGTTGCGCCAGGAAAGGAGTTGCTCGTATAAATGGCCTGGGTTGCTAATCCCGTAACCGGAGACAGTATTGCCTGTTTCAAAATTCCGGAACAGCGGGTTGAGTTCGGAAAGGCCGTCGCTGTGGACCTCGCGCAACCCGGGGGTGTCGAGGCCTAAATCGATCATCCCTTCCGAGCCGATGATGCGGCCAGACTGGACCGTGGTGGACCAGGCAGTGTTTGGCAAAGCCCAGCCCGTGATGATGTGCGCCAGCCCGCCATTTTCGAACACAATTTCCGTATCGACCAGGTCATAACCGGCGACTGCGCGGGGTTTGAGCGAAGGTAATTTGTGCGCGTAACCGGTGGCGCGCGCCTGAACCGGTTTGAGCTTAATGATCTGCATCAGGGCATCGGACATGTGGACCGTCAGGAATGATATGGGCGTGTTCTTTTCGACAAAATCGGGGGAGGCAAAAAATCGATGGGTATGGTTTGGGTCGGCCACAAGCAGCTTATCGAGCATGTAGAAGACAGCACTCTGGAAAACCCCATAGCGTCCACTCTCAAAACGGGCCCCGGCCTCCCTAATGCGGGGGTCCTGGCGCTTGTGGAAATCGACTCCAAGGAAGCGTTGATTTTTTCTCGCAGCCTGAAGCATGGCCTGGACGTCGGCCACACAAGCCGCAGCCGGCTTGGGCACGACGACATCCAGCCCTGCGTTCATTGCCGCGACAGCGGGGGCACGATGCAGATGGTCCGGCGTGTTCACCTGGACGGCATCCAATTCCACCCGGGCGATGAGTTCTTCAAACGAGGCAAACCGGCGCGCGGCAGGCAATCCCGCCAGGTCCCCAAACCAATTCCGGCAATCGGCGTTAGGGTCGGCGACGCCGCAGATGTCCAGCAACCCCGAGTACCGGCTGCGAAAGTAGAGGAACTGGTAAATCTCGCGCACCACGGACCCGGCGCCGATGATTCCAAGGCGGAGTTTGGTGAAGGTGTTGGCCATAATCTTTTAGGGGTGTCTGATTCCCGTTAGGCGGGGCAGGCTAATCAAGCGTCGCTACGCGACGCAACCTCGATTTGTTGGCTCTTCCGTGGGCCGAGGCCCACGGCTACCGGCACGGCACCGCTACGCGGTGCGCCCTTCTAAAGAAACAACTGTGGAGTGTTTTGCACCAATGCAGATTAAAGGTATAGTTCATGTTAGGGACTCCTCAGTAGTCTCATCTTGAAGGCTCATTGGAAAAGGTGCCTGTTTGATGCAAGACAAACAGGGCGAGGAATTCCGCCGCTGTCCGGATTTCATCGAGCGCAATTTGTTCGTGGTCGGAATGAGCATGAACCAGTTGCCCGGGCCCGAACGTCAGGACCGGGAGCGAGGGGTATTGTGTGGCGAAGAGGCGGGCGTCGCAGGAGACGGTCCAGCCCAGGACCGGTTCACTGGCTGGGAGGCGGCAGGCCCGGGCTGCGCTCAGGGCCGTGCGCATCGAGGGCGAGTTCGGGTCGCCGTCAAAAGCGGCATTGTGCAGTTTTTCATAGACGACTTCGACGGCGTCTTCGCCGCGTTCGCTGCGCCCAAGGCGGCGGAGGTATGTTTCAGCCCCGCGTTGAGCCGCCTGCCTCATTCGGGTCATGACCTCTTCCATGCTGTGAGTCGGCACGAAGCCCTGGCCGCCTTCGAGCACCAACCCGCCAGGAGCACGACCTGCCTGGGTGCGCTCAACTCCTGAGTTCGCCTTGGATGCGCCAGAAATGTCCAGGGCCAGGTGCAGGCTGGCGCCCGCCAAACACTCGAGCCGGGGCCTGGAATAGACGAGGCTGCGCACGAGGTGGGCCATCTTCGTAACGGCGCCGTCCCGTTCACGAATGGACCCCATGTGCCCTGCGGCGCCGTGTACCATGACTCGAAACCCTCTGCTGGTCGTTTGAATATCGTAATGGCGCGCCACCATTGGCTCGCGCGTTGCGGGATCGAGCACTTTGGTCTTGTCCCCATAAAGCCCAATGTAATTGGCCAAACCCGCATCGAGGCAGTCCCCAACCAAAGCCGCAATTTCGGCCTCAGGCGGCTGGCCGAATTCGATGCGAAAACTGACTTCGCCGCAGATGCGGCTGGGGTGCTCGCCAAACGGGCCGACCATTCCATGGCAGGTCTGCACGGGCCGCTGGGGGAAGAGCACGTGGCGGCTCTCGGCACGGATGGCGGCTCCCTCTTTTTCCATCTCTTCATTAACAAAGGCGAACATCTCGAAAGTCGAGACTCCAGCGAGCGGTTGGAGTTCGGCGCGATACCAGACCGCGCCGCGATTCGCGGGGTGAACCCTGAGTCCGGTGCATTCGCAGACCACGACGCTGTCATAGAGCTTTTTCAATTGGGAATCCAGAGCCAGCGAGAGCGAACCGTTTCCGCCAGTTTCCTCCTCAACCACGAACATCGCCAACAGGTTACGGTTCAGTCCACTTTGGGGCATGACTTTGGCGAGCACCTTGAGCGCCGCGATAATACCAACCACCGGCCCTTTGTCGTCACAGGCGCCCCGGCCATACACCACGCTGCCTTTGGACCGGGGTGGGAAGTAAGGCGCTACGACATCGATGTGAGCATTCAGGGCAATCGATAGTCCAGCTTGGCGATGAGCACTGCCTGGGATTTGGAAAATGAGATTATTTCGACCGGCATACACCTCCTGCGGCGAAAGGCCTTCTGGACGCCGGGCTGTCTTGGTAAAGTGAAGCAGCGAATAATTGGGATTCCGCTCAATGGCCGGATTGATAGGCCGTCTCCCGATCAGCGCGCCAGGGAATCCCAGTTTGGGCAATTCTCGTTCAATGACGCGAAAGCACTTCTCCTCGGCAGCTCGCATGAGCGCTATCTCCGGTTTGGGTGTGGTATCGATTTGGCAAAGCTCGATGAGGAGGGATTTTACAAATCGTCCAAAAGCAGGCGCGCTCGTGCTGGCGCGAATCTGCTCGATGATGCTGGGTGAATGACGTGCCCGGGCGGGGGGCTGCGCACGGGTCTTACGGGAAAGACCGTGGGATGGATTACACATAGAGGGACCCCTCTCCCCGGGCCCTCTCCACTCCCGAAGGGGAAAGGGAGAATCCTCGGCAGCTTACGGTTGTAGCGCATGTTGTATTTGCGGAAAAGCGCTTCATTTGATTTGCGCAATACGCTCTCTGGCCCATTGCCGGGCCTGAGCTTTGGTTTTGAGTTCGTCCTGCAACTGCTTTTCCCGGATTTCGGCCAGCAACACCCCCATGGCAGGGCCGGGTTTCATTCCCAGGGCGATTAAATCATCACCCTTCAGCAGAGGCGGGCGAATTTCGGGTTGTTTTTCCAGGGCCTCAGCTTCGGTTGTAAGAAACTCATAAACATCTAATCGGCCATGGGAGCCGAGGCAATCGAGCCGATGCAACTCGAGTTCGAGCGAGAAAGTGGGCCGCAGTAGCAGCCGCCGCAAAGTAGCCTTGCGCATCTGCGGCGCGTCCTTGAATTGCATGTGAGAGCGCACCGCCTTGACCACCGCTTCGATCTGCTTTCGGGGAAAGCGCAGCCGCTCCAAAATAGTCGAGGCCATTTCCGCTCCGAGTTTTTCATGGCCATAGAAATGAATGCCGCCCGTTTGGGGGTCCGGACTTGCGGTGAGCGGCTTGGCAATATCATGGAGCATGACAGCCCACGGCAGCGATGGGTCGGAGCCGAGAGGCAATTTCGAGAGCATCAGGCGCACGTGTTCAAACACCGTGCCTTCGGGGTGAAAATCGGGGGATTGCTCGCAGGAGATCGTTGCAGCCAGTTCCGGCAGGACCTCGTTAAGCAACCCGCTCTCGCGCAGGAGGTCCAGCCCGCGCGCCGCGTGAGGTGGTTTGAAAAGCCGCGCCAACTCGTCGCGAATCCGTTCGGCGCTAATCCCGCGAATCCTCCCCGCCAAGGACTTCACCGCGGCCATGGTTTCGGGGTCCATCTGGAAATCCAGTTGTGCCGCCAAACGCACCGCTCGCAACAAACGCAAGTGATCTTCGGCGAACCGTTCCGCAGGCGAGCCAATCGTGCGAATAATGCCCGCCCGCAAGTCCGGCTCGCCCTGCACCCAGTCCTGCAGCTTGTCCCGCACCGGATCGTAAAACAGACCATTCACGGTGAAATCGCGCCGGAGGGCATCGGCCTTGGCGTCGCCAAAGCGGACCTGCTCCGGATGCCGGCCATCCTGGTAATCGGCTTCTGCGCGGAAAGTGGCCACTTGAAACTGGTGACCGCCCTCAATCACGACGACGACGCCGAACCTGCGTCCCACAGGTATCGTGCGCTCGAAGAGCTTCTCAATCTCGGCGGGTGTGGCGCCGGTTGCAATATCGTAATCCTCCGGAACGCGTCCGAGCAGGAAATCACGCACCGAACCGCCCACCCAGAATGCGGCAAAGCCCCGAGCCTGCAATCGCTTCACGATAGCCTTGGCGTGGGCTCGCAATGAATCCATGTGTTTGCTGCTCATCGCTGTTCCTGATTTCCATCTCAGCCTGCGGGCTGGGCCTGCAAGCCCTAGTCCTGTCCCCAAATCCGTTTCACATGTTCGGAGCCGCTCCGGACTTCCTCTGGTGTCAGCGAAGGACTGAACTCAAAAATTTTGAGGTGCTCGTTTTTAACAAAGGGCTTGAGCGCGGCGAAATCGATGGTTCCCGAGCCCGGGGCGCAATGGTCGCGGCCAGGGAACTGCACATCATGAATGTGAAAGCCATAGAGACGCTCGCGCAGAGACTCGAGATGCATCCGGTGGGCGATGAAGCCGAGGTTCTCTTTGATTTGCGCATGGCCTGTGTCATGCCAGTACACCAGATTCGGGCTGGCGAGTTCGCGGAAGAGGAATTGGAAATCGCTTTCAAACGGCAACTCTTCGAGCGCTTGCCGGTTTTCGGCTCCCAACTTGATCCCGCGCGCCTTGGCTTCCGGCAGCAAGGCCTTTAATACCTCCTTCGTTCGCTCCAGAAACGGCTCCTTTTTGGCTTCGCGCCGTTCGTCCAGTTCGGCGCAGAGTTTTTCATACTTCGGAGTCTCTTTATCGCCGCGCTCGACCATGTCGAGGAGTTTGCGGGTGTAATCTTTCATCTCGATGCTGCCCAGGTGAAGCACGACGACAGGCGCGCGGACTCGCTCGGCCAGCTCAAAGGTCTTGAGCGTGTAGCGCTGGGCCAACTCCCGTTCCCGAGGCCGTTCGGCGGAGAACTGATACAGATTGGGGGCGGAGTTATTGACCCCCATGGGAAGCGGGCAAAAATTGTGCAAACTGGAAATACGGATTTCCCCGGCATCCACCGCCTCAAGAATGCCCGGCAACAGGCTAATGCGAGTGCCGTGACTCAGCTCGGCGTATTCGAAGCCCAACTCCCGGATTTCGCGCAGCATCGCCCGGCCATCACTGTGCCGGTGTGAGTTCCAACAACTGGAGAGAGAATACATGTTTTTTGAGTTTCTGGGCGTGACACGAATGCCACCAATTTCCACGAGTACCCGCTCCAGCCCACCGCAAATGGGTGTGTAACAGGTCCCGGGCTTGCCTCACCAGAGCCAGGGCGAGTCAACGCCATCATCTTGAAAGGCGGGAAGCGGTTCCAAAACCGCACCCGCCCTGGAATGGCGTTATAAATCGGCGTAGCGCGCGGTGAGCATGGCAGAAAACCGGGCCGCTTTTTCCTTGCGCCGGCGCCTTTCGCTTGGCTTTTCGAAATGGCGATGATCACGCACAACCTTCAATGTCCCTTCCCTGTCGATCGTCTTCTTCAACCGGCGCAGGGCTCTTTCTACGGGTTCGCCTTTCTTCAGTTTAATTTCAGTCAAACTCGTTCACATCCTCTCCAGCGACTTTGGGAATGCGCCCTTGCCTGGATGGCCGCACCCCACTTTAGTCAGGCGAAACAGGTTATTTTCCCGGGCGCTATTGTCAATTGGCAAAACACGCCACATCTGGTATTCCTATGGGAGTGCATTTTTTTGTCCAACACGGCGAATTGCGGGATATTTACCAGAAGGTGGCTGCCGGAGAACGGATAACCGATTCGGAGGCGCTGCGGCTTTTCGCGAGCAAGGACCTCAACGGGCTCGGCGCCATCGCGGACCTGGCGCGGCAGCGGAAATCAGGCAACCGGGCCAGTTATATCATTAACCGTTACATCAATTATTCCAATTACTGCATCCTAAGCTGCCAATTCTGCGCGTTTGCGCGCAAGAAACGGGATGCGGACGGATTCCAGTTTACGGTCGAGGAGATCGTTCAGAAAGCGCGCGAAGCGCTGCACCTGGGCATCACCGAACTGCACATCGTCGGGGGATTACACCCTTCACTGCCGTTCAGCTATTACACCGATTTGCTCAAGGCTCTGCGCGCGCTGGACCCGCGCCTGCAACTCAAATGCTTCACCGCCATCGAGATACTCCACCTGGCGTGGCTGGCTAAAAAATCACTCGAAGAAACCCTGCGCGAGTTGAAGGAGGCTGGCCTGCAATCGCTCACCGGGGGCGGGGCGGAGATTTTCCGCAAGGAGATACGCTCGGCAATCGCCCGTGGCAAAGAATCGGCGGAGGAATACCTGGATGTGCATCGGACCTGGCACCGGCTGGGCGGACGGAGCACTTGCACGATGTTATACGGGCATATCGAATCGCCGGCAGACCGAGTTGATCATTTGCGGCAATTGCGCGAACTCCAGGATGAGACGCGAGGCTTTGTGGGGTTTGTTCCCCTGCCGTATCACCCGGAAAACAACGACATCCCGGTCTCGCATCCGCCGACAGGTTTCGACACCTTGCGCACGGTGGCAGTGAGCCGGATTTACCTGGATAATTTCGACCATATCACGGCCTACTGGGTGGCATTTGGCCTTAAGCTGGCCCAGGTGGCCCTGAGTTACGGGGCCGACGACCTCCACGGGACCATTCTCGAAGAGCATATTTTTCATATGGCAGGCGCAAAGTCGCCCCAAGTACAGACCGAGGCCGACATGATTAAAGCGATTCGGGAGGCCGGCAGGGTTCCCGTGCAGCGAAACACCTTTTACGAGCCGATTAAAGAATGGGACGGCCCGGCTCCTGCCGCTGCAACGGTGAACGAGACCAACGGCACAGCCTCGGCTCTCCTCGAACAGAACCTGGCTACGGCCTAGGCCCATGTACAATCACCAACCGCAGAAACTACGCATGGCCCCCCAGGAACCCGTTGAGGCACTGGCCCACCGGGCTGAGCGTGAGAAACGGGCGGCTAATTTGCAGCGCGAATCCAGCCTCGAACAGTCGCTGGCCCCGTTTCGCGTTGGGTCGGTGGGCTATCTCAACGCCGTGCCGCTGACGCGCGGCATCGAGGACCAGGTGGTATTCACTACCCCATCGATGCTGGCCCAAATGCTGCAGCGGGATGAATTGGACGCGGCGCTGGTCAGTGTGGTCGAGGTGTTGTTCAACGACCGTTACGACATCCTGGATGGGATCGGCATTGCCTCGCTGGGAGAGGTCAAAAGCGTGATCTTAGCGCACCGGCGCCCCATCGAAGAGGCGCGTGAGATTTTTTGCGATACCGCCTCGCTCACCAGCATCGAGTTGCTGCGCGTCCTGCTGGCCGAACACGGGTTGAAACCGGAGTTCAAGCCGCTGCCGAGCTACGATTTTGCCGCCCTGCCGGATTACGCGCTGTTAATTGGGGACAGAGCACTGGACTTGCTCCTGGGGCCACGCCAGCACGAAATATGGGACCTGGGCGCCGCATGGTACGAGCTGACCCGGCTGCCGTTTGTCTATGCGGTTTGGGCGTTGCGCCGCGGGGTCGAGAATTCAACGCTGCGCCGCCAATTACGCGAGGCGCGCGATTTCGGATTGGACACTCTGGACATCATCATTCGCGAACGCACTGAGTACGATTACGATTTCCGCAAGGATTACCTGGGCTGGCATATTCATTATCATGTGGGGAGTGATGAAAAGCGCGGACTGGAGCGTTTTATCCAACTGCTGCGCAAGCATGGCGCGGCCGCGACTTATGAGCCGCGGTTCGTGGTGTAAAAAGCCGCGGAACACCCGGCGAGGCAGAGCCGCAACAGGAGCGATTAGCACCCGAGAATGAAAATGCTCAGGATGGTATGTTTCGCCCCCTGCGCAGAGAGTTCGCTGCGCAGAGGTGAACTTCGCGCGCCGTCCATTCTCCAAAAACCCTCGACCCCCTTGCCCCCAGAGCGGCGGCCAAAACCTTAGCCTCCGAAGGTTTGATTCTTTTGACCCGAGCCAAGGTGATATGGCCGGCAAATCGCTCCTCCGGTTTCTCGTTCGTGAAAACAAGTGTGGCGGATTGAATAGCAGCCTGCAAGGAGGGCAACTGCTTGGTTTTATCCTCTATGGCTGCCCACAGCACGCGAGGCGCGCCACGGTTTGGAAAGGCGCCAAGGCCTTGCGACCGCAATTCGAGCGCAGAATAGGTTTCTGAAGCGCTGCGGAGCGCTTGGGTTAATGCGTCCACGTGCTGGGTCTGAACGTTTCCCAGGAATCTCAGGGTCAGGTGGAGTTGGTCTCGAGTGGTCCAACGCAAACCCTCTTTAGGCGCCGCGTGGCGCAACTCCCGCTGCACATTTTCAAGAGCGATTTTAATCTCTTCGGGCAGTGGGATGGCGATAAAAAGACGAAGGGGCTCTGGTGAAATCTGGTCTGGCAAGCACACCTTGATCAAAGGCTACGGCTAAGGCAGTGGTTCACCGCGCGCGGCCAGCAGAAGCTGATACCACTCCTCACGAGTCAATTCCAGGTCGGCGGCTTGGGCGGTTTGCCGAATCCGCTCGGGATTAATTGAGCCGACGATGGGTTGAATTTTGGCGGGGTGCTTTAGGAGCCAGGCCAAGGCCACAGTGGTTCGGCTGGCGCCGCGAGCCTTGGCCACCGCATCGATGGCCGGCAGGAACCGTTCTGGTTGGTAGCTCTTCTGCCAGGCCAGCAGCCGATTGGCACCGCCACCGATGAGGCCCGCCGCCAGCGGGCTCCAGGCCATGGGAGTGATCTTTTCAATCAGGCACTGGTCGAGCGTTCCATCGGTGAACGCATCCATTTTCGCCAGGCTGATCTCGACCTGGTGCGCCACCAGGGGCATCGGACAAGCCACTTGAAGCGCCGTGACCAGTGTCGGGCGGAAGTTGCTCACACCGAAATAGCGCACTTTGCCATCGGATTTGAGCCGTGAAAATGCCTTGGCAATTTCCTCCGGGTCAGCCAGGTAATCGGGTCGGTGCAACATGTAGAGATCGATCGTCTCGATTCCGAGCCTTTTGAGCGATTGCTCGCACGTATAGAGAAGGTGCTCGCCGGAAAAGTCATAGCGCTGGGGCGCGCCCGGGTGCGGCGTGCCGGCAGGGCGGATGCCCCCCTTGGTAGCGATGAGCACGCGCTCGCGCATGCCGGAAACTTCCTGGAGGACAGACCCCATGATGCGCTCCGCCTCCCCCCCGCAATAAATGTCTGCGTTGTCGAACAGTGTATAACCCGCTTCATACGCGGCGAGGATGGCGCGCCGGCCCGCGGCCCGGCTTTCGGCAGTCACTTCTGCCGGATTCCATGTCCCTGCCACGCGCCAGCAGCCGTAAGCCAAGCGGCTGCTGCGCAATGAACTGACGCCCAGAAGTAAATTTTGCATATCGTGTGAATCCGTGCGGAGATTAGGACTCCCGTCGGTTTTGCGCAAAGGCAATTTGCGACGGTGCGCGCTGCTTCCCGTGCTCAGAGTGCCCAAACTCCACGGACGGCGCCCCCATCCCGTTATCCGAAAAGCGGCGGAGTCACCCCCGCCGGAGGTCAAAAAACCGCGTTGCTCTTTTGTCAAGACTCGTCATTATACATACATGTTGGCCAAGGTCTGTTCGGCGGCTGTCAATGGAATCGATGCCTTCCCGGTCGATGTGGAAGTCAATGCGGGTTATGGCGACACGATTCTCGTAATGATTGAGACGAAATAACCTATTTTCGCCGGAACCCATTTCCGACCCCATTTTTACGGGTGAATGGAACATTCCCCTACCCCTACGTCAAAACCGCCTCCAGACCCATTTCCGCCCGATTTCCAGACCGTGTGGCCTCACTTGGGGAGACAGTTGAAGTGACCTTACCACCCTGTCCGACAACTGGTGGATGACCGGAGTGCTGTCATTTTCGGCCCTTGTCCACCGGTCTTGTGACAGAACTCAGTCGCGGCCCGAAGCCCTTCGTTATTGCTTGGACCAACCGGCGGTCACTTGTTGGCGGCGATACCTGAACGTTACAAGGGCCGTAAGGCCGAGAGCGGCGAGAGCGATTGTGGAAGGTTCAGGGACAACGACGCCTTCGCGAAACCAAAGTTGCTCAGCCGACTGCTGAACGCCTGAAATGAAGAGGCTGCCGTTAAGATATGTATAGCCAGCCCCTATGCTCGTGAGCGGGTCACCTGCTGAGGCAACGGGTTGAAGATAGTAAGTTGTGCCGGAAACAAGCGAGACAGCCGACGAGAAGTAAAAATTAGTGTAACCACTGAAATAATTGTGCATACTAATCGGAGCGGTTGAAGCCAGAGTCGGACCAGTTATTGAGTCAGAGAGCAGATTTACGTAAACCGTCGCATCCGGGCTCTCTGGCCCGCCCGGATACATGAAAAGCCTCACGAAGTCTATGGAGGGAAGCGACGGCACGAAGGATTCGCCGAACGGTTGACCATCCTGAAATCTGATGCCAACTGCGAGGCCGGAGTCGTTTGTTGAGGATTGCTGGTCAAAGATGAATGTTCCTTGAGCCCGTACCGAAAAAGAGAGCACGACACTGCCGATAAGGGAGAGCCAAAGAGTTTTTTTCATAAAGTTGTTTAATCGGTTGTTTGCTTTGATTTGTCGCCAATCCGGCGGTGCCAGAATTAGAACAGCATCGCAAATGCCAAACACAAAATAAGGCCAAAATCACTCATTTTAGCGGCCAAAAACGCGTGAGCCTCACGCATTTCGCGTGAGGTTCACGCATCGTCACACCTTTACTGCGGGGATACCGGAGGAAGGTCCAGCGGTGCAAAAGTCGCATGCTCAATGTATTCCCCGTAAAAAGGTGCTCCGCCCCCGCCATAAGGAATCTTGCGATTGATAAAGGTGCCGGTTGCATTGTCCCAATGCACAATAAACAGAGCGGCATCCCGGCCGTTTTCCCCTGCCCGTGTGACCAGAATGTCCCCAATGGAATTGGTGAAATACTGTTGCGGTATTTTAAGCACAAGAGGCGGATAAACTGACGGGTCAACCTGCGACCGAGGGTCACTAAAATAAAGGTTCTGTCCAGCCGCTATGACCTTCATCGCACTTGGTTGAATTGGGTCCCCTCCTACATCCAAGCCAAACGACTGGTAATTGCCATTTGTGTCAACCGCGTAAAAAAGGCCCTCATTTTCATCCGCGGTGAGAAGTTTTCCTGCCCATGGACCATATTGCGTCGGATTATTCGGCAACGTCACCAACCCTTCCAAATGCGAGGTCGGAATGCTCGCCACCAACGTCGTTTGCTTGTTGGTATTGATTCGCCAGATGTTCTCATTCGGGATTCCACCACTCTGGCCAGAGACGACAAGCAGGTCGCCACCCCAAATGCCAGTTTGGTCCACATAAATGTCAGCAAATGGGTTCAATTCATTCGTAATGGTAAGCCAAGCATTTGAGAAGTTGAGACCGTCAGCAGAAATCCAGCCAATCGTGCCGTTCGTGTTGGGAGCGAAAAAGGTTTCGCCGGGGTGAAATACACTGTTTGAATTGGTCTTAACGACCGTGAGCCTAACTTCGTCCTGCGAACCGCCTGCGTATGACCAGTTGGTGATAGCGACGTTGGTTGCCACCGTTCCGCTATTGGTTGTGAAGTAAGTCCAAATACGGGCGAAATAGTTGGTGCCGCCATTCCAATAGGGATAATAAGCCGAGGCAATCAGCGAATTGGACGGGGAGTAATAATCCAAGTCGGCCACTGGCAGGTTCGTGAGCACGGCTTGAATCATGTTCGTGAGATTGTCGCTGATAGTGAGGGTTGCCGACGGGGCGCTCGGCTCAACAAGATAGCCGTTTGTCAAAACGAGTGACAGCACGCAAGACTCATCAAAATCAATCTTCGGGTCGTATTTAGCCTGAATGTAAACGTTTGCATTCTGCTGCCCTGCGGGGATGGTGATGCTGGTGGGGATGTTGGTGTAATCCACGCCGTTGACTGCGCTGCCACTCAGGTTGTAAACGACCGTCACGTCATTGGCATTTATGGGGTAGACGGAGATTACGAACCAGCCAGGTTGCGTCGTCTGATTCGTGGAGCTTGGCTCAATGATTGGATTGAAGTACGGATAAATGTTCACCGAAACAACTTCTGAACCGCTCACAGCCCGGAAAAATTGATTTGTAGGTGCGCCGGATGCGACAAGGTATGGCAATATGCTGAACCAAAGATTGTTGCTGGAAGAATCGCCGGGAGCGATTTGACCAAAATACCACGATAACGGTTTAGTGATACTGATATTCGTGAGGATCTGATAAAAAGTCGTAGGCGAGGAGGCGTTGTGCAAAACAAGGTCAACGTAACCGGGGTTGTTCGTGTCCAGCAGAATTGACAGGTAAAAGTCGTTGGTTGAATAAAGCGGACCAGGGCTGTCGGGACTCGCATTCAGTGGTGCCATCGCCGTCATCGCGGTCATTGAATCCAAAGCGTCATAGTCCACCGAAGAATCATCAAAGGCATAAACCGGTCCATTGGTTGGATCATTGCTGAGCAAATAAACCGGCACATCAAACGGCAGCATGGGAAGCGGTGGCCACGGCGGAGCATTGGTGAGGAAAAGATGGGTGAGGGAATAATAGGTGCCCAAGTGAGGTGGGTCCGTGACGAGTGTTAAGCTTTGAGCACGACCCGGCGTGACGACGCCCAGCACGGCCAAAAGCGTGAGCAGCAAAACGGATACAGTTGTTGAAGTCGGCTTAGGAGAGCCTGCCGCAAAACTCCTGAATGTTCCTTTTCTGGCGGTCATAATTTCAAGTTGTTAGTTGTTCGTCCGCACTTGTGCCGGCTCCCTCAAAAATGTGCCGAGGAAATCCAGCACAAACCGAACATTGGCAGAAATCTGAAAGTAACGCAACAGAAAAAACGCCGCGACAATGCAGGCCATGCAGGCCGCAAAAGAGTGACTATTTACTAAAGGTAATACCGTCATCTCGCATTGCGGTGTGTCCTTCTGCTCTGCTTCCGCTTCGGCTTCGGAGAGTTGAAGCGTTTCCGAACCCCTGCCGGTTTGAGCAAAAGCAGGTCGTAAACCTCAATTCCGAAACCCTTGGCGATTTTTTCCAGCGTCAGCAAGCCGGGATTCTTCTTAATCCCGAGTTCGTAAAGTTGGTAAAGGCAAAGGCTGAGTTTACAGGTTTTTGCCGCCTTCTTTTGGGTCCAGCGAAGGGTTTCCCGGAGTTCCCGCAACCGCTTCTTGAAGGTGATGGAGGCGGATTCTCGCACGGGCGATGCTCCTACCGGCGTGATTTCGGCTTCTGCCTTGGCCTTATCCGCTTGGGAAACTTCGTGTTCGGCATGTCCGGTCCGAGCAGTTCATGGACTTCAATTCCGTAGGCTTCCGCCAGCCGCTCCAAACTGCTTAAACGTAAATCATTCTTTCGCCCGATTTCAATCAGTTGGTAAAACTTGTAGGAGAATCCGCTGATCTCAGAGAACTTTTCCTGGCTGAGACCATGAAGTTTTCTGAGTTCCCGTAATCGCGTCATTAGCCGTGTGCGGATGTCTGGCACAGTGCCAGCATGTCACCTGCCAAAAACCGAAAACACCCGCCTCTCGTAAGTGGTTTGGTGTTTACAGGGCGACACCGCCGTGTCAATGTCCGCCGATTATGATACTATCTACAGGTAATATCGAAGTTGGCAAACAAACCAGAACGGCCTTAAAGGCATTACCCGGAATTCTCCCCATCGGCCTGGCTTTGACTTTACTTGCCGGATGCGGTGGAGGTTCAGAATTCACGTTCTCAACCCAAGATGCCCAATACCCCGAGAAGGGAATCGCGGTCACACCCGAGTGGAGTTCAGAGAGTGAGGCCGCACACGGGAATGAATTGGCCGGATATTACTGGTCGGTAAAGTTTCTGTAACTGCTCAGGTCGATTTTGCGCCTTGAGGCAGGAAAGGGCGGCCATCAAGAGCGAGGCGGAGGTATTCGAGGACGGGCAGGCCGTGTTTGCGGAGAGTTGAGATGTAGCTGCGGATGCGGGCGTGGCGACGAGCGCCGTCGAGGGTGCGAAAGCAGCCGGAGATCTTCAGCCGGACCTTCATCATGCGAAAGGCCCGTTCGGCTTCGTTGTTGGTGAA
>DASYZB010000025.1 GCA_035946615.1 Verrucomicrobiia bacterium | reverse complement strand
CCACAATCTTTCACCATTTTTGAAGATTTTTTGAAATCGAGAAAACCCCGTAAGCGACTTTAGCGACCCTTCTCATGATTAGTTTGGGACAGAATTCGGCCCTATTGCGCAATGGGGTATTTACCCCAAGGTTGTCCCTTGGAGGTGGCTGATGGTGCCAGCCAAAAGGCTCGCCGGTATTTCCATTGTGATTGCAGAATGAGAACGACCCTTGGGCTCGCGAAGGCTTTAGGTCCTTGGATGCTCACACTCACACGTGGTCTGCTGCTCCGTATCGCTCGAGGAGTTCCCGCGCGGTCTGCTCTACACGCCGCACCAGGGCTTCAGGGCGCAGGATGGTCGCGTGCATGCCCCAACTCAGGACCCACGGCTCGATTTCACCCAGGCTGCTCAGGCGCAGTTCGAGTTGGGCGCAGCCGCAGGGCAATTCGATGAAGCGCTGGGTGGAGTGCCACTGCCGGCCCCGGGCGAGGCCGGTCGCCCATGGGTCCAGTTGGATGGCCACCTCGTAGTCGCTCCTGCCCTTGAGCGCCCCGAAACTGCCGCGCAAATAAGTCTTGGGGCTGAGCGCAGCCTCCGCGCCGGGAAGCGGTTCGGCAGGGGCTCGAAAATAATATCCATGACGCGTGGCGTCATACTCGATAGGCAAGCGCAATCGATCCCGCATGAACAGCACGTCGCGTTTGAGGGTAATCCGCGAGAGTTCGAGTTCGGCGGCCAACGCCACGCAATTGGGATAAGAGCCTTCCTGGATGCGGCGGTGAATGAGCTGGATGCGTTCCCAGGGCGGGCGGCTGAGTTTGTCAGGCGTAATCCTTCTAAGTTTCATGCGCAAAGTATAAAGCGGCCAGTTGGACAAAGACTGTCCAAGCCAGAATGAATTTCAACGGGTCCCGGGCTCTCGCGGAGCGCTAATGAGACGCGCTGCGGGCAAAAGAACTCTCTCCTGCGCAAGGGAGGGGACAGCGAGCTTCTTGGCCGGCGGACCGGCCTGCCAATAGTCCGAATGGAGCAGGCCCCATTCGCTGCAGCGCCGTTCCTGGAGAAAGAATCCATGGGCGTTCAGAAAAGGCTCAGGCGCTGTCAATTCCATGGCCGGAAGCCCGGTCACGACACGAAAGAACCTGTACATCGTCCAATGGATTAATTTGGCTCGGTATCGGGAAAGGCCGGCGGGCGGGATTTGGAAATCGGCCAGCAACCAGGTTGCGCCAGGCCTTGCAGCGCCGGCCAGGAGCGCCACAATCCGCTCGAGTTGATGGGGCTGGAAGCAATCGAGGAAAAAATGGGTCGCAATCAGGTCGAAGGCCCGGGAAGGCGGGCTCCACGCCAGCGCGTCGGCCTGGATAAACTCGATAGCGCTCGGGCTCAACCCGCATCGAACCAGCCGTTCCCGGGCTGATTCCAACATGCACCCGCTGTTATCCACGCAAGTGATGCGGGCCTGTTTGAGCCGCCGCCGGCACTCGATAAGGAACCGCCCATTGCCTTCGCCCATCAGCAGGATGTTGCGCGCCTGGTTTGCCCGGCTCAGAAATGCAGTGCGGCAGCGTTGGAGCTTGTTGCCGGCGAGGACGAACTCCATCCAGCGGTAATGGGGCGCCAGTGGATCAAAGCCCATGGTGAGCCCAACCCGCCAGGAGGGCATCCCGATGCCACCACACGCCGGCCAGGATGCCGCCCGCAAAATAAGAGACAACATCCCAAGGGTCTCCCACTGCATGCGGCATGATGCGCGGTCCAATGACCTCGAAAAGGATGGACCATACGACCAGGTACAGGGCGATTTCACCCGGTGTGGGTGGCAGGTCGTGTTCGCGCAGCTTTAAGATGCGCTGGAGCAGAAGCAACACGGGCAGCGCGCAGGGGATCAGGAGCACGTCATTGAAATGGTCGTGAAGAAAGGCGCTATGCACCCGGGGTTTGAGTCCCCAGCGATTGAGCGCATAAAGCGAGCAGGCCAGGAGACACAATTTGTCACGCAGATAACCAAACGCCTTCACAGCAGCGCCAGGATGACAAACCCAAACCCAATGGCAACGGCCAGTTTCAGCATTAGAATCATAATTCCCAAAATAGCACATCCAGTGGCGCTGCGCAGAATGATTGCGGGCATTTGCGCGCCCGTCGAGTTGATGGGAGACTCAGGAAAACAGTTGAAAAGAGAACAAATCCCACCGCCCGTCAAGCCGACGAAGGCAGAACTGCTTGCGGCAGTTGAGGGGATTGTGCCGGATGTGATAGCGCCCGAACTCAAGGTGCTCTTCTGCGGGATCAATCCGGGCCTGTATTCAGCCTGGGCCGGCCATCACTTTGCCCGCCCAGGCAACCGGTTTTGGCCGGCGCTCTTTGCCTCGGGGTTTACGGACCGCCTGTTGCGTCCGGAGCAGGAAGGGGAGTTGCTGCGACGTGGATACGGGCTGACAAATTTAGTCGAGCGGGCCACTGTGGCATCGGACGAGTTGACCCGGGAAGAGCTACAGGCCGGCGGGCAGCTCTTTGAAAAGAAAGTCAGGAAGTATCGGCCCAAGACGGTCGCAATTTTAGGTGTGAGCGCCTACCGGCTGGCCTTCGGCCGCCCAGCGGCCAAGGTCGGCGAGCAGGCCCAGAGAATAGCCGGCGCCCTGGTTTGGGTGCTGCCCAATCCCAGCGGCCTCAACGCTCATTTCACCCCAAAACCCCTGGCAAAGCTCTTCCGTCAGTTTCGGCTGCGGGCAATTGCTCAAATCTTTGTAGGAGACGACGTAAGGAGTCTCTGATCGAGATTGTCCGCTGGGCGCCTTTGGTTCACCCGGAAGTTGCTGATCAGAGACTCCTTGGATGCAGAGATCTCTTAGCCGCCGCATCATCCATGACCTTTTTCCACGCTTTCGTCTTTCGGTATGCACTGACAGCCTCCGGGGTGCCTGATTTCAGGCTCTGGAAGGATGGTGGAGCCGAGGGGGTTCGAACCCCTGACCTCCTGAATGCCATTCAGGCGCTCTACCAACTGAGCTACGACCCCATCCGGAGCGGGGCAAAATCTAAGGCCCGGGCCTTAAT
Organism: Verrucomicrobiia bacterium; assembly: GCA_035946615.1. Classification (NCBI taxonomy): domain Bacteria; kingdom Pseudomonadati; phylum Verrucomicrobiota; class Verrucomicrobiia; species Verrucomicrobiia bacterium. The sequence goes on along the minus strand of DASYZB010000025.1, from coordinate 8,616 downwards.
TGTCAAAACCATTCTCGCAGAAAACCTTTCGATCCGCAATCGTTCCGGTTAATTTCACCGCTCACGGCCATGGCCTACGACCGAGCGGATTTCGATTACAGCAGCGAACAGGAGCCGTTGCCCAAAGGGCACGCGGCAACCCATATCGGCATGTTTTTGGCCTGGGCGGCGCTCAACGGGCTCGAAAATGAGTTTCACCGCCAGAAATCCGCCGAACTGCTCGAGAAGCTGCGCCGGCGCGAAATCACCGGCCGCCAGTTTTTCGAGGCCACCTGCGGCGAGCGGTTCTCCGAGCGCGACTTGAACCCTGAGGGCAATGCGTTTGCCGAGCATTATTATCGTGACCAGGCCGGTCAGCGCGGTCCTTATTTTGACGATTACAAGAAGGTCCTTGTCCGCGGGTTGCCCAGTTTCTGGCACGTGGCCGATACGTGGGCGAATTACGACAAGCTGTCCCCGGTCCTGACTCAGCGCTTCGAAGACTGGAAGCATCCCAAGCGCAAACGCTGGTGGCAGTTCTGGAAATGAACCTGCCAAGCGTCACCGTATTGATTGCGGCCCGGCCCGGGCAGGCAGAGGTCAAGGCGGCCACTGCCAGCCGCGCATTGGATTATCCCGCGGACAAGCTGGAAGTCATCGTGGCGCGGGGCCGTCAACCATCGGCCCAGCGCAACGCCGCCTTAAAGGCTGCTCGCGGGGAACTGATCTATTTTCTCGACGATGATTCTGTTCCCGGGTCAGGCAATCTGCGGCGCGCCGTGCCCCATTTCAACGATCCCGCGGTGAAAATGGCGGGAGGCCCCAACCTCTGCCCGCCGGATGCGCCCGAGCTCGAGCAGGTTTTCGCAGCGGTATTAGCGAGCTGGCTTGCTTTTGGACCCAGCCGCGCCCGCTATACACCCGTGGGCGCGTTGCGCGAAACAACGGAAAAGGAACTGATCCTCTGCAACCTGGTGTCGCGCCGGGAGGCTCTCGTTCAATTGGGGGGCTTCAATGAGGCACTGTATCCCAACGAGGAGAATGCCCTGATGGACGAGTTACAAAAGCGCGGCGGTAAGTTGATTTATGACCCGCAGTTCTTCGTCCATCGCCGGCCGAGGTCAAGTCTGAAGGCCTTCGCCCGGATGTTGCTGACGTATGGACGTGGCCGGGCCGAGCAGTTCCGGTTGCACCCCACCTTAGGCTCGGCGTTGAATTTCATTCCCCCCCTGTTCTGCGTTTATCTGCTGTTCCTGCTCCCCGCTCTCATTTGGCGGTGGCTGCCGGCGGCCATCCTCCTGGCGCCTCTCGCCGTTTATGCTTTGGCGTTGCTCGGGCAGGGACTTGCGCTGTGCGCGCGGCGAGAAAGCCGGCTTGCGACATTTGAGACAAATCAGCCGGGCCGGCAGCGGACGCCCCTGAGACAAATCTTTGAAAGCGTGGCAGCAATGCCTCTTATCATCTTAACGCACGTGCTTTATGGACTCGGGTTCTGGCGCGGCCTGTTCACAAAACTTGAGCCGTTCTCCGAGGCAAGCTCTGCGCCTGTCACGTTGGAAACCCTGGTCCACTGAGGACCCAGGCCCATTCGACTCTATGCGTCATGCGCTAAAAGGCCTTTGGGCCAAAGCGATCAAAGAATCTGCGGATTCGCAGCGGGCAAAACGTTTTCTGGCTCTGCTGGCCGCGACGGATGCCGGCAGGGTTTTGGCGCGAGTGTCCTCAGAGCAAGCCGGCATTCTTGCGAGCCTATTTAGCGGGTCCCAGGCGCTCAGTGCGCGGCTCATCAAACATCCGGACTGGCTCGAAACCATTACTCCAGAGGCGTTGAGGTTTCCCCGTCGCAAGCAGGGGCTGCGCCAGGATTTGGACCGGCTGCTGGTGCCCGGGCTGAAGAGAGAGGATTACGCCGCGGCATTGGACGCCGTTCGCGAGCTGAATCAGCGCGAGATGCTGCGCATCGGCGCCCGGGACCTGGCCCGGCTAGGCTCGACTTGGGATGTGATGCAGGAGATTTCAGACCTGGCCGACACGTGCCTCGAGACCGTCTGGGACTTTTGCCTGCTGCAGCAGACCCAACGCTATGGCCGCCCTTACCATCAGGATGCTGCCGGAACCTGGAAAGAAACACCCGGGTGCATTTTGGGCCTTGGCAAACTGGGCGGGCAGGAACTCAATTACAGCTCCGATGTCGATGTGCTGTTTGTGTATGAGGAGGAAGGAAGCGTTTTCAAGGAACCTCCCCCGCAACTCTCCTCCACTGCGGCAGGGAAGCCGAACCGCGCTGACGCCAAGCCCAAGCGCATCCGCCTTAGCCAACCCAGCCCGCAGCCCCGGGCGCTTCTTACCAATCATCAGTTCTTCAATCGTCTCGCGGAGACCTTCATAACCGAGGTGACGCGGTTGACTGCGGAAGGGGCGCTCTATCGAATCGACTTGCGCTTGAGGCCCGAGGGGGATGCCGGGCCGCTCAGCCGTTCATTGCCAAGCTACGAAACCTACTATGCGCAGTGGGGCCAAACCTGGGAACGCATGATGTTGCTCAAAGCGCGCGGTGTTGCCGGAGATCAAACGCTGGCAGCCGAATTTCTCGATATGGTCCAGCCCTTCCGCTACCCCCGGTCGATTAATCAGGGGGTCTTGCACGAGATTGGCGCAATGAAAGATCGCATCGAAAATGAGATTCTCAAGGCCGATGAGTTAGACCGCAACGTCAAGCTCGGCCGCGGCGGCATTCGGGAAATCGAGTTCATCGCCCAATCACAGCAGTTGCTCCACGCGGGCCGGCAGCCGTTCCTTCAGGGAACCCAAACGCTCCCCGCGTTGAAGAAGCTTGTCCAATACGACCTCTTATCGGGGCAAAACTCGCGCCAGCTTCAGGTGGCCTATTGTTTCCTGCGCGATGTCGAGCACAGGTTGCAAATGGAAGACAACCGCCAAACTCATACCATTCCCATCGACCGCTCTGCCCGCGAGCGCCTGGCGCGATTGATGGGTTTTGCAGCTTTGCCCGAATTCGAGCAAGCGCTGAAGGCCCACACCGGCCATGTCCGCCAGATATTCAATCAAGCGCTCAAGAGCGCGGCGCAGCCTCTCTGCAGGCCATCGCCTTTTCCGCCTGGCTTTGAGGGGGCCGAAGAGAAGTGGAAGAATATCCTGGCGGAATACTCGTTTAAGGATGCTGGCCGGGCGTTGCGCATGCTGCGCGAGTTTGTCGAAGGGCCGGGTTATGTCCACGTCTCGCCACGCACTCAGGAACTGGCTTTTCAGTTGCTGCCCCGATTGTTTGGCCTTTGCCGCAGGGACGCAGCTTCGAATGCAGGGCAAGGACTAAACGCCGCCGAAACTCAGCAAAAGCCCCCGCTCTCGGACCCGGACCGGGTTGTGACGCGGCTGGACAGCTTTATTAGCGCCTACGGCGCTCGCTCGACTCTGTTCCAGTTATGGAACAGCAATCCCGCCATTTTCGAGTTGCTGCTGCTCCTTTTCGACAGATCGGAGTTTCTTGCCGAACGGGCGATTCGCACCCCGGACCTGGTTGATGAACTGGTCACCAGCGGCCGGCTGCGGCAACGCAAAGGCGCCGAGGAAATCCTGCGCGACCTGCGCCATGGATTTGACGATGCCGATCAAGGTTTATGGTTGCGCCGTTATCACCAGGCGGAACTGATGCGCATCGGCCTGCGTGATATTCTAGGCCTGGCAGACCCAGAGCAGTATCTGAGCGAACTCTCAGCTTTGGCCGATGCCTGCCTCCAATACGCCATCGAAGTGGTGATGCGCCGTCACAAGATTAAAAAGCCGCCTTTTGCCGTTATTGGCCTGGGCAAATTGGGAGGGGCAGAAATCGATTATGGGTCGGATTTGGATTTGGTGTTCGTGACCGAATCGAGTATGAAGAGCCCGGCCAAACTGGCGCCTTTGGCGATTGAACTAATGGATTTACTCTCCCGCCATACGGAACAGGGGCTGCTGTTCCACACCGATGCCCGGCTGCGCCCTGATGGTGAAAAAGGGCTGCTGGTCAATGGCCTCGAGGCCTATGAGGCCTATTATCGGCAGCGCGCTCAGTTTTGGGAGATTCAAACGTTGACCCGTGCCCGGGCGATTGCCGGGAATTTAAACCTGGGCGCGCGGTTCCAACAACTCGCTGCCAGACTTGCCGATTTCACCCATCTGATCCTTCCCCTTGCTGCGTGCACGCCGGATTGGAAAAAGAAGATGGATGCCATGCGAATGCGAATCCAAAAGGAACGCACGCCCTCAGGAAAAGACGAACTGGCCATCAAGACCGGTGCGGGCGGGTTGGTGGACGCGGAATTCACCGCCCAGGCGATTTGCATCGAGCGCGGCTGGCACGAGCCAAACACGCTGCGCGCGCTTGAGCGAGCGCAAGCCGTGGGAGCGCTGCCCGACGCGGAGAAACTCATCGAGAATTACCGCAAGCTTCGGCGCGTCGAGGGTATCCTCCGGCGGTGGAGTTATGAGGGCGAGACGGTTCTACCCGATGAACCGGCGCCCTTTTACCGCGTCTCGGTCCGTTGCGGCTTCGGTTCATCGGAGCAATTTCGAACTGCGGTGGCGGACTGGCGCCGGGCAATTCGCGAGGTTTATCGAGCAGTGTTCAAAAAATAGGAGGGCATGCGGCGCTGGCGAACGGCTTCGTACAGGAACACCGCTGCGGCGCAGCCCACATTCAACGAATCGACTTCGGGCGTCATCGGGATGGCGGCGGCTTCATCGCACGCTGCCAGGATGTCAGGCGAAATGCCGTAACCTTCGCTTCCAAAGACAACACAGCAATCACCAGTAAATGCAACCTGGGCCACTATGCGCTGTGGCTCGCGCGGATGAGCGGCAATACAGCGCACACCGCGCGCGCGCAGCTCGCTTAACGCTCGGGTCAGGCTCTCCGTCTCAATCATCGGCAATAGGAACGCAGTTCCCATTGAACTGCGCACAGCCCGGCGCAGAAAGGGGCTGCTGCAAGTCTCGCCCACAATCAGTCCGTGAACACCCAAAGCGGCGCAGTTCCGCACCACTGCGCCGAGGTTCTCTGCGCTCGATAAGCTGTCCACTGCCGCCAACAGATACGGCTGATTGCTTCGAGCCAGTAGATCGCTCAAAGAGACCGGGGCGGGCACTTTTCCGACGGCCAGCAGCCCTTGATACATTGAAAAACCGGTCAAGGTTTCCAGCAGCGCCTTGTCAGCGACGAAAACCTCGATGTCTTCCGGCCTGAGTTTCAGTTGCGCCTCAAGCAGCACCAGCCACTTCTCCGGAAGCAAAACCGAGAGTACCTGCAGCTTGCTCTCAAGCAATCGGCGGACAACCTTCTCGCCTTCGGCGACGAATATCCCCTGCTCGCGGTGCTGCTCTTGCCGGCGCATGGTGCGATAGGGCTGCAGCTCCGGCAAATCGAAGGAGGTAATCCTGCGAACCTTAATCATGTGGCCGCTGGGCTGCTGGCCTTCCTACGCCGAGTCATCAAGAGAAAAAAACGTTTGGCCCGGCACAGACGGGGGACTGTGCCGAGCAACCTCGCGAATGGCCATAACTGCCGTGGGCGCCATTAGACCGGGGGCGCCGCTCCTCAAAGAGTGTACGTCCAGCGTGGGACAGGGGACAGATTGAGAGGTCAATTCGAGGCAGACGTGTGTCGCGCCAATCTGCTGCAAGCGTTGCTGGACTGCGCCAAGAGCCAGTTCGGGCCGATTGCATTGCTGGCTCAAGTGGCCGAGATACAAATGGCGCAAATCGCTGGACATGATTTGTTCGGCGGCATCGGCCGCCGCCACATTGGAGAGATGCCCATGGCGGCTGAGAATGCGCTGTTTGAGACTCCATGGCCGGTGGGGACATTCCTGAAGCATTTTAATGTCATGATTGGCTTCGAGCACCAGGACATGGGCCCGGCGCACTCGTTCGATGACCAATTTGGTCGCATGACCCAAGTCCGTTAAAAAGCCGATGTCGCCTCCGGATGTCCGAATCAGGAACCCGACAGGGTCCTGGGCATCATGGGGGATGTTAAAAGTTTCGATTGTCATGTCGCCCACCTCGAAGCTGGCCCCGGTGGTAAACAGCCGTGCGATGAGCCTGGTCTGGAGCTGATACTCGATGGCCTCTTTGGTGGGGCGATTGCAATAAACCGGGATTTGGAGTTTGGCGCTGAAAGCCGCCAGGGCCTGAACGTGGTCGGAGTGCTCGTGCGTCACGAGGATGCCCGTCAAATTTTCTGGTATTCGGCCAATGCTGGCGAGGCGTTTGCGAATCTGCCGCAAACTGAACCCGGCATCAATCAGGACACGGGCTTCAGCGGTCTCCAGATAGGCGCAATTGCCCCCGGAACCACTGCCCAGGATAGTCAAGCGAACAGGCACGGTCAACCTTAGTGACGCGAGCCAAATCGGGCAATAACTTTCGGGGCATCGCTTTCTCAGGTTGAGACCCTAATTGCTGAGGGGAACCCATTGCGCGAGGGTGATGCTCGTGCAGAGCCAACCACGGGGCGTGCTGGCCAGTCCATTGTTTCTCTTGCTGCTATTCGTCAGCGGGCTGGGGTTGGGCTGGTTTACGGCCTTGGGAACGCTCTCTGGCAGGAATGGTCTGGACATGCCGTTGTTGGGGCAGGCCTGGGAGACTATTCATCAGCGCTATGTCGATCAGGCAGCCGTCAAGCCGCGCCGGATGACCTATGGCGCCATTGCCGGGATGGTCGATGCCCTGGGCGACACCGGCCACAGCACCTTTCTGCCACCATCGACCGTGAAGCACCTCAAAGAAATGGAGCACGGCGAGCTCAAAGGGATTGGCGTTCAAATCCAGATGAAAGGCGGTCACGTGGTCATCGTAGCGCCGCTGGACAACTCTCCCGCCCAGCATGCTGGCTTGCGCGCCGGAGACGTTATCCTGAAGGTGAACGGCCAGGACATCAGCGGCTGGCCGCCCAGCCGTGTAGTCGAGCGCATCACCGGCCCGGCGGGGACCCAGGTCGAATTAACTGTCCTGAGCGCGCGCACTGGAAAGGCGCGCCAGCTTACGATAACAAGGGCCGCTATTAAGTTGCATGAAGTGACCTGGCAACTCCTGCCTGGAACAGCCATTGCCCACCTGCGAATTGCCGAATTCGATGCGGGCGCCACAAAGGATATCATCGGCCTTTTACCTCAGATTCAGCGAGAGGCCGAAGCGGGGATTATCCTCGACCTTCGGGACGACCCGGGCGGGTTGCTCGATGAAGCCGTCGGTGTGACCAGCCAATTCCTGGCGAGCGGAAATGTGCTGCTGGCCAAAGATGCCAAAGGCCATATCACCCCCATCCCGGTCGAGAAGGGGGGGCAAGCCACCAACACGCCAGTGGTAGTGCTGATTAATGACGGCACAGCAAGCGCCGCCGAGATTGTAGCCGGGGCCCTGAGGGATGCGCACCGGGCCACACTGGTGGGCGGCACAACCTTCGGCACCGGCACCGTTCTTGAGCAATTCGGCCTTCCCGACGGTTCAGCTTTGTTGCTGGCAGTCGAGGAATGGCTGACGCCCGACGGACACTCATTCTGGCACAAAGGACTCGAGCCGGAGGTGGCGGTGGCGATGCCGGATGACGCGGCGCCTTTGTTTCCGGAGGCCGAGCGGGATATGACTCCCGCACAACTTCAATCCAGTGACGACCATCAATTGTTACGCGCGGTGAGCTTGCTGGAACATGCCAACCAGCGGGCGGCAAAGTGAATCAAACCCAAGAGTAGCGGCAGGAGGCCGCTGGCCAAAACTTGAGAACCACGATGCGCCGCTCAAATCGCAAAACGCGCCGGCGTTGGACCCGCGATAAGCTTCTGCATCTATTCTACCTAATCGGGATTTGGTTTAAAGGCATCGACGGTATTTTCGAAATGATAGGCGGGGGCCTGTTCCTGGCAGTCAGCCGCAGCGCTCTGAACCGGATTGTGGCGATGCTGACCCAGCATGAGTTGGTGGAGGACCCGACCGACTGGGTCGCCACTCATTTGCGGGAGGCAGTCAGCCATTTGTCATCCAACACGAAAATCTTTGGGAGCGCGTACCTGCTGGCTCATGGGGCGGTCAAAGTCTTTCTGGTTTGGGGAGGCTTATTGCGGGGCAAGTTATGGGCCTTTCCCACAGCGATGGTTTTTATCGGCGTGTTCATTGGCTATCAGGCCTACCGCATCATCCATCAATTCTCACTGGGTTTGCTTGTCCTGACCATGATTGATCTGTGTGTGTTCCTGCTAATCTGGCGCGAGTATCGCAGGAAAAAGCACGGCGACGCTTAAGACTTTCATTGTCGGGTGCAACAAGTGGGGGCCTCCTCTCCCAGGCCCGGATGAAAGATGAGCAATACTCAATGCTCAATGAGCATTGAGCGTCATTGTTTAGCTCAATATTTCAATGATCGGTTTGAAAAAAAACCTCTGCCCTCCCCCACGCCATGGGTGTTGACCTACCAGGAAACTCTGACCCTGTGGGCGAGAGTAACTAGAGCCTGTCCCAAAAGCGGGGTTTTTGGCGATGATGGAAATGCAACTAATGAATGTATTCGTAATGATAAGCTACACTAGGCATCAGTGCCAATTCACCTCGTTAGCATGTCGAAATCCGCTGGTCCAGTACACACCG
>DASYZB010000024.1 GCA_035946615.1 Verrucomicrobiia bacterium | reverse complement strand
TCGAAGGGGGACTTATGTTGAGTGGGTATGCGCGCAGACATGCGTGTGATACAGACATACTATCTATATCATGTCAACAGAAAAAATGCGCCTAGAAGCAGTTTTTTCGTCTTTTCAGAAAATTACGTGCGGATCAGGGATAGACTACCGGGATTGGCAGGTGCCGCTGGGCCGGCGCTTTCGCGCGCTCAAGCTCTGGTTTGTTATCCGGCATTATGGAGTGGCCGGGCTGCAGTATCACATCCGCCGCCATATCGCCCTGGCCCAGGAGTTCGCGCGTTGGGTGCGGGCCTCGGCCGATTTTGAATTGCCGGCCCCAGCGCCGTTGAACCTGGTGTGCTTTGACCATCGGGCTGGAGACCAATTTAACCGGCGCCTGTTGGAAAGCCTGAATAGGAGTGGCAAGCTGTACCTGACCCATTCGATCCTGAATGGACGTTATACACTCAGGTTTTGCGTGGGACAGACCCATACCGAAGCGCGGCATGTCAGCGCAGCCTGGAAATCAATCCAGGAAACAGCTCGAAGACTCGCCGCTCTTTAAATGTCAACCCGCGAGGGCTTTGAGCAACTTGAACGCGGTGAAGGGGCCAGGAGTTCGCCGATAACCTCACTCGCGAGCTCGTTCAGTTTCTCTGCGATCTTTGCGGTCTTTCGCGGCTAAAAAATACCCGGGAACCGGAAACAGCCGCAAGAGAACCGCCTTCCTCCTCGTCCTGGTTCGTAGCAGCCGACGTGGTGCCGGCTGCTACGATCTGACGAGAACGAGGACGAGGGCATCCTCAGCTCGCGTTTTGCAAACTCCAGGGCGCCCGGTAGGGGCGGGAGAGCAGTCTGGATGCCTCTTCATCATCGACAATGGTCTCGCTGGTTGAGTCCCATTTGATCTTGCGTCCCACCAGCATGGCAATGAGCCCCAGATGCCCGGGTATGGTCGAGTGATGGCCCGTTTCGGCGGGGGTGATGGTAGGCCTCCGGCTTTTGACACAATCGATAAAGTTCTTCTGGTGATTATCGCTGCGATAGAGCTTGACCTTGTAACGGTCCGGAGGGATTTCGCGGAACCAATCCACGTTGGAGGCGTCGAAGCCGCCGCGGTCCACCCAAACCCAGCCTTCGGTACCGATCCACTTGGCGCCGCTGCGTATATCACTGTAGCCCCCGGCGATAACCATCGCGATGTCCTCCGGGTATTTGCAGTTAATCCGATACTTCGAACAGGTATTCCAGAGTGCATCCTTGGGGGGGAATTCGCCGGTGCCTTCGACTTCGAGCGGGCCCCCCGTTTGGTCCATGTTCAGGCCCCAATGGGCAATGTCGCAATGGTGGCCGATCCAATCCATCAATTGGCCGCCGCCGATATTATAGTTCCAGCGCCAGTTCCTATGGACGCGCGCTTTGATATAGGGTTCCATTTGCGAAGGGCCAATCCACATGTCATAATCCAATTCCGGCGGAGGCTGGCTGACGGCCATGTCCCAGGCGGGCGTTCCCGGAACAACCTTGCTCAGGTCGTTTGGTTTGTCGGGCAGCGTGGCGAGCTTGGCCAGCAGCTCTTTGGAGGTGCCGGCAAAATCAAAATGCCCGCGGGGCAGGCCCACCTCGACGCGCGTGACCTTGCCGATCAAACCGTTGCGGACGATTTCAGCCGCCTTGCGGAAAGGGGCTTGGGAACGTTGCCAGGAGCCCATCTGCCAAATCCGGTTGTTTTGCTCAACGGCCTTCACAATGGCCTGCTGCTCGGCGATGGTGCGAGCCAGAGGTTTCTCGCCGTAAATATCCTTCTTGTTGCGGGCTGCCTCGATTGCGACCAGGGCGTGCCAGGTATCGGGCACCGCCAGCATGACCGCATCGATGTCCTTGCGGGCCATCAGCTCGCGATAATCATGATAACTCTTGCAGTCCTGGTTCTTGTAATGGCCGTTAACCGTATCGACGGCCGATTGAAGGTGGTCCTTATCCAAATCGCATGAGGCCACGACCTGGCATTCCTGAATTCGCAGGAACTCAGCGGTATTGCCGGGCCCCTGCATCCCCCAGCCCACCACTCCCAGGGTGACCCGTTCGGAGGGAGGGGTGTTGCCTTGGAGGCCCAAGGCGCTGGCTGGAATGAGCGTGGGCGCGGCAACAGCGGCCAGCCCGGTGGCGGCAAGGAATTGGCGGCGAGAGATTCCGGATTTCGTGAGCGATGTCTTCATAAGACTAATGACGCCACATAGCCCGGCTAAATTCGAGAAGAAAATTAATGAGGCCATCCCCAATCGACACGGTTGGCGAAGGTTGTCCCAGCCGGCGGGTGCGCGCGCCTGTTCCGGTCGCACTGTAGATCCTTGGGTTTGGCGGCTTGGAAGCCTGATTCGCCTCATTCAAATTGTTTATTGCCCCGGCTGTTTCTCCGGCCCATAATTTCGAGCGTCAATGAACAATGCCGCTGCTGTATCTGGCCGCGTGGCTTCCCTGCACCTGCACCCCAGTGAACCTGGCGAGTGTTTGAAAAGCGTCCAGGAAATCCAACTTATCGAGGCCAAAGGCATTGCTGGCGAACCGCGTTACTTTGGCCGGGTTAGTCGCGAAACGAGCCAGCCCAGCCGGCGCCAGGTCACCTTAATCGAACGGGAGCAAATAGCGGCCCACGCCCACAGCCTGGGACTCGGCTGCATCCCGCCGGGAGCGGTGCGCTCGAATGTCGAGACGACCGGGCTGGACCTGGTCTCTTTGATTGGCCGGCAAATCGAGATCGGAGAGTCGCTTTTGTATGTGTATGGGCCGCGCGAGCCGTGCGCCAAGATGGACGCCATCTGCCAGGGCTTGCGCGAGCGGATGAAGAATAACCGGCAGGGGGTGCTGGCCGAAGTTCGCCGCTCAGGGTGGATTCGTGTGGGCGATGAGATTCGCGTTGCTTAGTTAGAGCCTGTTTGGAAAATGGACGGCTCCCGTTCCTCCTCGTTCTCGTCCTCGTCCTTCGTCCTCGATTTTCCAGTCTTTAAAGAACGAGGACGAGGACGAATGGCGGCAATTCAATTTTTAAAACAGGCTCTTAGGGGCAACCAGCTCCGGGTTTTTTCGGGCTAAACCTTGAACAAAGATTGCTCGCACCTATAATGCGCCGATGCTCGATATCAAACTCATTAGGGAGCGGCCAGATTTTGTGCGTCAACGCCTGGCCACACGCGGGGCAGGGGATGAGGCTTGGGTCGATAAGGTCCTCGATGCAGATCAACGGCGGCGCAAAGTCCTTAACGAAGTCGAAACGCTCAAGGCGCAGCGCAATCGGGTCTCCAAGGAGATCGGCGCGTTGATGAGCCAAAAGCAGCTGGCGGAGGCTGAATCCAAAAAGAAAGAAATGCGGGAAACCGGCGAGCGCATCGCGCAATTGGATAGCCAGGCTGGAGAGTTGGAAACCAGCTTGAGAGGATTGATGTTGCGTGTGCCCAATGTCCCGCACGAATCGGTGCCCGTCGGAAAGACTGCTGAAGAGAATTCGGTCGTCCGGCTTCATGGGGAAAAACCGGTCTTCACTTTCAAACCGAAATCGCACGTCGAGCTTTGCGAGCAGCTTAAATTGGTCGATTTCACTCGCGCGGCGAAGCTGTCCGGGAGCGGATTTGTGCTCTACACGCATTGGGGGGCTAGGCTGGAGCGGGCCTTGATACAGTTTCTGCTGGACCTGCACACCCTGCAGAACGGCTACACGGAAGTCTCGCCGCCATTCATGGTTGGACCGCAATGTCTCGAGGGGGTCGGCCAGTTCCCGAAATTCGCCGATCAATACTACGGGGTGCAGGAGGGCCTCGATGCGGCAACACTCGGAAAGCTCTACCTGATCCCGACTGCCGAGACGCCAGTCGCCAATATTCATCGGGAGGAAATCCTGCCGCAGGGCCAACTGCCGGTCTATTACTGCGCCTACACGCCCTGTTTTCGAGGGGAGGCCGGCGCGGCCGGCGTGGGCACCCGGGGCCTGATCCGGGTCCATCAATTTGATAAAGTCGAGTTGATCAAGATCGTCAAACCCGAGCAGGGGTACATCGAACAAGAGAAAATGCTGGCGGACGCCGAGCGGGTGCTGCAGTTGCTTGGGTTGCATTACCGGGTGGTGCTGCTGTGCACTGGCGATATGAGTTTTGCCAGCGCCAAGACTTATGACATCGAAGTTTGGGCGCCGGGTCAGGCCAGCTATCTCGAAGTTTCGAGCGTTTCCAATTGCGAGGATTTCCAGGCGCGCCGGATGAACCTGCGTTTCAAGACAGAGACAGGCGAGAACCAGTTCCCGCACCTTCTGAACGGCAGCGGCACGGCTCTGGCGCGCCTGTTCGTTGCGCTCATAGAAACCTGCCAACAACCCGATGGGAGCCTCGCCGTACCGCCCCCGCTGCAGGATTATCTCAAAACCAACAGAATCCCCCCTGAATAAGCACCGATTGTTGTTACCGCCCTATGAGGATTCTTCTGGCCAGCAGCGAAATCCATCCTTACTCCAAGACCGGCGGTCTTGCGGATATGGTGGGCGCGCTCGGCAAAACCTTGGCCCGGGCCGGACATCAGGTTGGAATGGTGACTCCCCTGTACCTGGGCGTTCGTGAGCGTTTTCCTGGACTTCAGCCAATCGATCTATCGCTCGATTTCCCTTTGGGCTTGCGCCGGGTCCGGGGCGAGGTCTGGAAATTGGAAACTGCCCCGGGGCTGACGGTCTATTTCATCGATGAACCAGGCTTTTACCAACGCTCGACGTTGTACCAGAAAGACGATGTGGATTACTCAGACAACGCTGAGCGATTCATCTTCTTCTCGAAAGCCGTCGCGCACCTCGGCTTGCATCTGCCTTGGAAACCGGAGTGGGTGCATCTGAACGATTGGCAAACCGGCATGGCGGCGCTGCTGCTGCACCATCAACGGCGCCTGCCGGGCTGGACTGATGCGCCCCGGGTCTGCATGACCGTTCACAACCTGTTCTATCAGGGCCTGTTTCCAGCTTCCCAATACCAGCTTACGAATCTGCCTTGGGACTATTTTGTGCCGGCTGGGGTCGAGTTTTATGGGCAGACCAACTGTCTCAAGGCCGGCATCGCTTACGCCGATTTCATTACGACCGTCAGCCCTCGTTATGCGCGCGAGATTACAACCCAGGAGTTCGGGTGCGGCCTGGATGGTCTGTTGCGAAGCCGCCAGGACCGGCTGCTCGGCATAATCAATGGGGTCGATTACGACGAATGGAATACGGAAAAGAACCCTTATTTGCCTTATCCTTACACGAAGGCGGACCTTGCCGGAAAGGAAGCCGATAAAGCCGAGCTGCAAAAGGAATTCGATTTGCCAGTGGACCCTTCGATTCCGTTATTTGGCAATATCGGCCGGTTGGTCGAGCAGAAAGGGGTCGATATCATGCTGGATGCCCTCGATGAAATGCTCAGCGCCAATATCCAATTCGCGCTCCTGGGCACCGGCTCTGCCGTCTTTCAAAGGGCTTACCAGGACCTGGCCCGCCGCTTCCCGGGCCGCGCCTCCGTGCGCATTGGATTCGACGAGGGCCTGTCCCACCGCGTTGAGGCTGGATGCGATTTTTTCCTGATGCCCTCCCGGTTCGAGCCATGCGGTCTCAACCAGATGTACAGTCTGCGGTATGGAACCATTCCTATCGTGCGCGCCACCGGCGGATTGGATGATACGGTGGTGGATATCAAGGAAGACCCTGCAAAAGCCGACGGCATTAAGTTCTACGAGTACTCCGGTTCCGCGCTGGCCAAGGGACTTCGCAAGGCCATGGCCCTTTATGCCGAAAAGGAACTCCTGCGACATTTTCGCCAGAATGCCATGACCGCAGATTTTTCCTGGGACCGGACCGCAGCGCAATTTGTTGAGGTTTACAGCAACCTGAGATCGTTTTTCAGGCGGCCAGCAGCAGGCTCGTTATTGTAAGTGTCCTGAATGGTCAGGCGCACATCCAGCGACTTGGCTATTGGCGCTGAAACCCCGGCTTCGGCGTTAAGAATCCAATTCTTAAAGTCGTCCACCTGCGGTATCCATTCTGCGTTTTCCCACACCCTGGCCCCGTTGCCGAACTTCTGCTCGAACCGCTCTGCAACGCGCAGGCCCCAGTAGCTATGGTGGTGATCATCGAGCTTTTCGGCCCTCCGTATGCGATTTCTGAATAGGAGACCGTGTTTTCCAAGAGTGTTGTTGTCCGCTTCTGCGCGCTGTTCAAGGGACAGCATAATTCTGGATTACTCGCCCTTCGCCATCCGTCCGCCAGGCCTTCTGGAGCTTCCACGGGGCGCTTTGGGATTCACGCACCACAACATAAAAGTAATCAGATGTGTCTCCCTCCTTCTGAAAGTGGACCGACCGCGAGACCGGATACGGCTCTGATGCCGCCCCGGAAACGGTGCTTCCGTGGGCATCAACAATGCCAGCGTGCATCGTGCCGTGCTCACCTGCCGAAAAGCCCGGCAGCTTCCCGGCTCTGGCCAGTCCTATCAGAAACTCGCCCGCTTGGGCTGTCAGACTAGCCCCAGGCCATTGTTTGAATTCCTCCATCGTGGCAGGCACCTTGGGAACGGGCGGCGCGCGGCGATGCGCCACTGTGTACCAGATAGCGGCTGCCACCAGTAGCATCGCAACGCCAAAACCCACAACCTTCATTCGCCGGGTGCAGAATCAGTTTGTTCCTAGACCTCAGGACTCCATCTTCCATGGCGCCCTGAATGGCCGGGTGAGCAGATGGCTGGCCTCCGGGTCGTCCAGGATGCGTTCGGATGGGACATCCCACTTGAGCTTGCGCTCGACCAGCATCGAAATAAGGCCCAAGTGACCAGGGATTGCCGAGTGGTGGGCCGTCTCGGCCGGGGTGATGGTCGGTTTGCGTGATTTCACGCAGTCGAGGAAATTGCGGTAATGATTGTTGGACACGTACAGGTTGACCTTGCGTAGCTCTTCCGGGAGGTCGCGGTAATCGCGCCAGTCCTCGTTCGAGCCCTCGAAGGCGCCGCGGTCAACCCAAACCCAGCCTTTTGTGCCCGTCCATTTTACACCGCTGCGGACATCAGGGTACCCGCCGGCAATTGTCATCGTGATGTCGCGCGGATATTTAAGCTCGATGCGGTACTTGGTGCAGGTGTTCCAGACGGCGTCCTTGGGTGGGAACTCGCCTCGACCGTCCAATTCGTAAGGGCCGGAGTTATCGAAATCGCAACCCCAATGGGCGATGTCGCAGTGGTGTCCAATCCAATCCATCAACTGGCCGCCGCCGGTATTGTAATTCCAGCGCCAGTTCCGGTGCACTCGGCCTTGAATATAAGGCATCATTTTGGACGGACCAATCCAGAGGTCATAGTCCAGTTCCGGAGGCGGCTCGCTGGGGGTCATGATCTTGGCCACCCCGCCCGAGTTGCGGTTGCCCTCCGGCAGCCCCACATCCACGTGCGTGATATCGCCGATGAGTCCGTTACGAACAATTTCGGCTGCCTTCCGAAACAGGGGCACTGAGCGTTGCCAGGAGCCGGTCTGCCAGATGCGTTGGTTTTCGCTCACAGCACGGACAATGGCCTGCTGTTCGGCAACGGTGTGGGCCAGCGGTTTCTCGCCGTAAATGTCTTTCTTGCTCCGGACGGCTTGGACTGCGAGAAGTTCGTGCCAGTGATCGGGAGCGGCGAGCATGACCGCGTCGATATCGGGGCGGGCCATCAGCTCGCGGAAATCGTGGTGCGGTTTGCAGTCGGTGTTGTTGTAATGGCGGTTGATGATGCCCACCGCATGCGCCAGATGTTCTTTATCGACATCGCAGGCCGCCACCACCTGGCAGTCCTTTTGTTGCAGGAACGCCCGCATATTGGAAGTGCCCATGTTGCCACACCCGACCACGCCCAGCGCAATGCGCTGAGAGGGCGCCGGCGCGCTCCAGCCACGGCTCGGAATCAGGTTGGGCAGTGTTATGGCCGCCCCCGTCCGGGCGAGAAACTGGCGGCGAGTTAATCTGGAAGGATGTTTCGGGCTGCTCATTGCTCGAAATGTATCGGCTGCCAATCCTGGACTCAATTCGGAATTGCGGAGACTCCCAGCCGCTCCGGCCCATCTTGGGCGATGTCCCCATAGCGCAAGACCCCAAGCAGAGCCGATGCTTGAACCGCGGAATGCTCAGGCGGAATTTCTGCTCCAAAAGTGTTTTGTATGGCTTTCGAGAAAGGAAACGTGTCGTGAAAGAGGAGTCCAGCATGAATGATTCAAAGAGGCCGGAGGTAGTCATGATTACCGGCGCATCGGCTGGGGTTGGCCGGGCTACCGCTCAAGCCTTTGCCAAACGCAAGGCACGAATAGGTCTGCTGGCGCGCGGGATCAAAGGGCTCGAGGGGGCGCGCGAAGACGTTCAAAAACTGGGGGGCGAGGCGCTGGTCTTGCCAGCCGATGTGGCCCATCCCGAGCAGGTCGAAGCCGCGGCGCAACAACTCGAGGAGGCCTTCGGCCAAATTGACATCTGGGTCAATGACGCAATGACCTCGGTCTTCGCGCCATTCAAGGAGATTTCGTCGGAGGAGTTTCACCGGGTGACCGAGGTCACTTATCTTGGGACGGTGTACGGCACGATGGCTGCCCTCAAACGCATGCTGCCGCGTAATCGCGGGACCATTGTTCAAGTCGGTTCCGCTTTGGGCCACCGCAGCATCCCTTTGCAGGCGGCTTATTGTGGCGCCAAGGCCGCCATTCGCGGCTTCACCGACTCGCTGCGCTCTGAGTTGATGCATGATAAAAGCCAGGTGCATGTGACCATTGTGGACTTGCCGGCAGTCAACACGCCGCAATTCTCCTGGGCCAAAAGCCGCCTGCCGCACAAGGCGCAACCTGTGCCGCCCATTTACCAGCCCGAAGTTCCCGCCGAGGCTATCTACTGGGCGGCGCACCACCGCCGCCGTGAGCTATTGGTCGGATTACCTACCCTCCAGGCGGTTGAAGGCAACAAGATCATACCCGGACTGCTGGATCGCTACTTGGCCACCAAGGCCTATGCCGCTCAGCAGACTCCTGAACCGCGAGACCCCAACCAACCCGACAACCTCTGGGAGCCCCTCGATGGCGAGCATGGCCGCGATCATGGGGCGCACGGCTCGTTCGATTCCTGTTCGCGTTCCTTTAGCCCTGAAGTTTGGGCATCCAAAAATAGGGAGTGGCTTGGAGTTTTGGTCGCCAGTGTCGTCGGAGTGGGTTTGGGACTGGCGCTGAAGAAAGCCAACGGGAAGAGCTAAGTTTTAGTTCAACGCCAGCCACAAGGGAGGACCTGATTATGTTAGCTGAAACGATTGCCAAGGACCAACGCCGCGTCAGCACGGCTAAGCCGGAACAAAGGTCCGATGTCAATACCGCGCGCCTGGAAGCGGTGCTCAAACGCAAAATCAAGGGCGAAGTTCGCTTTGATGTTGGCAGCCGCGCACTTTACGCGACCGACGGCTCGAATTATCGCCAGGTCCCCATCGGCGTGGTCATCCCACGGGACGAAGAGGATGTCCAGGAAACGGTGGCGGCGTGCCATCAGTTTGAGGCCCCAGTGCTCTGCCGGGGCGGGGGCACCAGCCTGGCTGGCCAATGTTGCAATGTGGCGGTTATCCTGGATTTCACAAAGCACCTGAACCGGATTCTGGAAATCGATCCAACAAGGAAACTGGCCCGCGTGCAACCCGGATGCGTCCTGGACGAACTGCGGCACGCTGCCAGCAAACAACACAAGCTGACCTTTGGCCCCGACCCGGCGACCCATTCCCATTGCGCCATTGGCGGTATGCTGGGCAATAATTCCTGCGGCACCCATTCATTGCTGGCCGGCAAACATGGCTTTGGGTTGCGCACGTCGGATAACACACACGAACTGGATGTGCTCACTTATGACGGTGCCCGCATGAGGGTCGGAGAGACCTCACCCGAGGAGTTGGAGCGCATTATCCGGCGGGGCGGCGCGCAGGGGAAGATTTACAGACAACTCCGGGACCTGCGGGACGAGTACCAGGAGCAACTGCGACATCATTTTCCGAAACTGCCTCGGCGCGTTTCAGGCTATAACATCGACGAGTTGCTGCCGGAGCACCACTTCAACGTGGCCCGCTCCCTGGTGGGTTCCGAGGGGACGCTCGTGACGATCCTCCAAGCGACCTTGCACCTGGTGCCTGACCCTCAAGCCAAAACTCTCCTGGTTTTTGGTTACCCGGACATTTATTCCGCCGCCGATCATCTGATGGAAATCCTCGAACTGCAACCCATCGGCCTCGAAGGCATCGACGAGACCCTCATTCAATGGATGAAGCTCAAAAAGACGCACACCTCAAATCTCAAGTTTCTGCCCGAAGGCAAGGGCTGGCTCTTTGTCTTGTTTGGTGGCGACTCGAAGCAAGACACCGATGCCCAGGCTCGTCGTTGCATGGCCAAACTCGAACATGTCAAAAACCCGCCGTCGGCCAGGCTGTTCGATGAGCCGGAGGAAGAGGAGAAGCTCTGGAAAATTCGGGAAAGCGGCCTCGCTGCTACCGCTTGGGTTCCCAACCATCCCGATAACTGGCCCGGTTTCGAAGATTCCGCTGTGCCGGTGCCAGCGGTAGGGCCTTACCTGCGGGAATTGCGCAAGCTGATGGATAAGTATCAGTACACCGCGTCACTTTATGGCCACCTGGGTCAAGGTTGCATCCACTGCAGAATACCTTTCGACCTCTACACGGCCGACGGTATCAAGGCCTGGAAAAATTTCATGGAGGAAGCCACTGATCTCGTCGTGCGCTACGGTGGCTCCATGTCGGGCGAACACGGCGATGGCCAGGCCCGCGCGCCTTACATTCACAAGATGTTTGGTCCAGAACTCATGCGGGCATTCCGGCAATTTAAACGTATCTGGGACCCGCACTGGAAGATGAATCCGGGCAAGCTCATCGATGCCTACCCGGTCGATGCCAACCTGCGCATCGGTACCGACTACTCCCCCCCGAACCCCAAGACTCATTTCAGCTATCCCGAGGACCACTGGACCTTTGCGCGGGCTGCCTTGCGCTGCGTCGGCGTGGGTGATTGCCGCAAAAAAGGCGGCCAAACAATGTGTCCGAGCTACCAGGTCACTCTGGAAGAAGAACACTGCACCCGGGGCAGGGCCAGGCTGCTATGGGAGATGTTGAACGGGCGTGAACTCAAGGATGGCTGGAAAAGCGAGGCCGTGAAGCATTCGCTGGATTTATGCCTCTCCTGCAAAGGCTGCAAATCCGACTGCCCGGTCAACGTGGATATGGCGACGTACAAGGCAGAATTCCTCTCCCACTATTACGAGGGCCGTCTGCGGCCACGCCATGCCTACGCATTTGGTCTTGTCCATATCTGGTCGCGCCTGGCCGGTGTCGCGCCAACTCTGGTCAACTTGTTCACCCAAACCCCTGTATTGCGAGCTTTTGCCAAATGGGGGGCCGGGATGGCCCCACAGCGCAGCATCCCGCTGTTCGCCCCGCAGAGCTTCAAGGAATGGTTTCGCGCCCGGCGACCGCAGAACCGCCAGGCCCCTCCGGTCCTGCTTTTCGCTGACACCTTCAACAATTACTTCCATACCAGCGTCGCGAAAGCCGCAGTCGAAGTCTTGGAAAATGCCGGTTTCCGCGCGGTTGTGCCGATGCAGGATATGTGTTGCGGCCGGCCCCTCTATGACTACGGCATGTTGACACAAGCCAAATCGTGGCTGGCCGATATTCTTTGCAAACTGCGGCCACAAATCGAAGCCGGCACACCCATGGTCGTCCTCGAACCGAGTTGTTGCGCCGTGTTCCGTGACGAATTGACGAACATCTATCCCAACAATGCAGACGCCAAACGGCTCCACGAACGGACCTTCACCCTTGCGGAGTTCCTACGCCGGTATGCCCCGGATTATCCAGTTCCTCAACTGCACCGTCACGCCTTGGTTCACGGCCATTGCCACCACAAAGCCGTCATGGGAATCCAAGCCGAGCAGGAGGTGCTCAAGGCCATGGGCTTGGATTTCAAAGTCCTCGACTCTGGCTGCTGCGGCATGGCCGGGTCGTTTGGATTCGAAAAAGGCGATCCCTACGAGGTTTCCATAAAATGCGGCGAGAGGGTCTTATTGCCGGAGGTGCGCAATGCCGTCTCCGAAGACCTAATCATCGCGGACGGGTTTAGCTGCAAAACGCAAATCGAGCAAGGCACTGACCGGCGGGCTTTGCATCTGGCCCAGGTCCTCCAATTGGCTTTACGCGAGGGAAGCCAAGGTCCGCAGGGTCAACGGCCCGAAGAGCGGTTCGAGCGTGAACGGCAAGCCGAATTCCGCGCTGCACATATTCGGACCGCGGCTAAACTCGGCGGGGTGGCGGTTGCCGGGTTACTGGCTTGCGCGCTGCTCCGCAGGTGGTCCAAATCAGCTCGTGCCTGATCCCGGACGCCAGCCCCCGTTTTGATTCTCCTGCTAATCGCCACCAGGTTGCCTGATTCTTATGGAGATTGAGTCCCTCCTCGCTGCGGAATCGAGGTGGAAGGAGGCGACTCAATCTGGACCAGGTCGCCCGGTTGGATGGGCACGTCTTCGCCCTTGAGCAGTTGTTGAGGGTCAACCCGAATCGCGCGGCCCGCCCGCACGATGATGATGTCCTTGGGTTCAGGGCCAAAATAGCCGGCGGCCACAAGCGCTTGGGCGAGGGTGAGCCCGGTTGTCCAGGGCACGATGTTGTTGGTGACCTCGCCTCGGATGGTGACGCCCGTGCCGGCGACTTGTTGTTGACGGAAGGCTTGCTGCTCTCCGGCCAGAAAAGCCGCCCGGGCCTGGGCCTTGGCGGTAGCTTTGGACACGCAACCAGCGCAAATGAACGTCAATAGCAAGACCACACCCACATAAACCACGAGCGCCGACCCGACACCTGGCAGGTCTCTGGCGGAGCGCGCCCGCAGTTCAGTGCGCCTCGCGCCGAACTGGAAAGCGGATAGCCGAACCACTTGACCGAACAAAACCATGTTTACTCTCCGGGCCTTTTCAGGATTTTCCCAAACTCACTCTCCACAGGTTCAATCTCGATGCGCTGCGAGGATTTGGACTCGCCGACCGACGGAGCAGGCGCGGCTTTCTTTTCGCCCGACGCTGGCTTTGGCGGGGCCAGGAATGCAGGCAGGACCGGGCCCGGCGCGGCGGTCTCCGGCGGTTCGCTCTCGGCGGATTGCTGGGCCTGGCCGGGGAGGGACCAATTGGTTCGAGTCTCGAGCCACTTGCGGTACCGTTGAAAACTCCACATCCCGTGCTCGGCTCCCGTTTCCAGCGAGGAAGCTATCTTAAAGAAATCCCCGTTCCGGATGAAGTTCTTGACCGCGTGGCTTGCCATGAGAATCTCGCACTCGGGCACGCGGATATTCAGGTCTGGCCGGAACCGCAGCCGCTGTGAAATAACAGCCACCAGGCAGTCAGCCAGTTGGGCGGCGATGCCGTTTTGGATTTCGGCTGGAAATGCGGAAATGACCCGTTGCAGGGCCTCGGCGCAATTCGAGGAGTGAACAGTTGCCATGACCAGGTGCCCGGTCTCCGAGGCGCTCAAGGTCAGGCGCATGGTCTCCGGGTCCCGCATCTCCCCCACCATCAGCACGTCCGGGTCCTCGCGCAAGGCGTCCAGCAGCGCTTGCTCGAAACTGGGCGTGTCTCGCCCGACTTCCCGCTGCCGGATATAGGCGCGGCGCGGGCGAAACGTAAACTCGATGGGGCTTTCAATCGTGACGATGTGGCGTGTATCGGTGAGGTTAATCTCCTGGATGAGGGCGGCCAATGTCGAGGATTTGCCCGAACCGGTGGCGCCACTGACCAGGATCAGCCCGTTATGGTGTTCCACCAGCTTTCTCAGGTCCGGATGCAGGTTCAGCTTTTCGAGCGTCGCCTGGAATGAGGCCAGCAGGCGGATGGCAAATCCAACCCCGCGCGAGCTCTGCAGCACATTAATCCGGCAGCGAACGCCCTGAAGCGTTTTCGACAAATCAAACGAACGCCTTTCCAGGAAGCGCGGCCATTGCTCTTCGCCTATCACGTTGCGGGCCCATTCAACCAGGACCTTGGCCGCCAGCGGTTCTTCAAGCGTGCGCAGCGCCCCTCGCACCCTGATGGCAGCCGGCAATCCGGGTTCCAGATGCAAATCGCTCGCCCCATTATTGGCGGCGGCGCCTACCAATGAGTCCAAATCCATCCCCGCATCATATCCCGCAACCCAACGTCTTGCAAAGCCTGGGTGCAGGCTTGCAGTGAACTTGAATGAACTCCCCTTGCCATAAAGAAAATCAAAATATTGCTTCCGAAGCCGCCGTCCTTCTGATTTCATGCCGCGCTTGTCGGCGCACGTCATTGAAAAAGCTTATCAGGTCATCCGGAGGTCCCAGAGCGGAGACATCAAAAACCCCAGATCGGAAAGCTTTTGACGGACTTTGTTTACCGAGTGCCATGCCGAACAGGGAGAACTACAAGAGGATCTCCAGGGCTTGCTCAAAAACCCCGATTTTTGGGCGGCCGCCTGAATCCGAGGCCCGCGAGGTTTCCCATCCCTCACGTATTCCCTCAATGCGACTGCGTTATTGTGCTCTGTATCCCTGGCGCCGAATATAGCGCGGCAAGCTAATCGTCAAACAGGCGTTGGCTTTGGAGACCCAACTGTTAGGCTCATGAATGATGGCAAGACTGAGACAACTCCTTAAGACGGATTATGAAACGCTAGCAACATTTCGTTATGCGCTTCGGCGATTCATCCGTTTTAGCGAGAGGGCCGCCCAAGCTGCTGGCATCACTCCGCAACAGCATCAGGCGTTGCTGGCCATCAAGGGTTTTCCAGGTAGAGACAAAATCACGGTGGGAGAATTGGCGGAGCGATTACAGCTTCGCCACCACAGCGCAGTTGGGTTGGTTGATCGGTTGATGGTGCAGAAACTGGTCGCGCGTCTGCCGTCTGCCTCGGATCGCCGCCAGGTTCTCATTCAATTGACCAGTCGCGGCGAAGAAGTCTTGGACAAACTTTCCGCTGTCCATCGCGAAGAATTGAAACGAATCGGACCAGAGATCAGCCACTTGCTTGGGCGGCTTGGCCGCACCGAAAAATAGTCGGCAGGTATCGCATCGTCTATTCCCCAAGATTCCGGCGCAGAAGCGCGTGCAGCTTCGCTGGGGACAGAACCACAATAGTTTTGCCTTTCACTGTCAGAAGTTTCTGCTCCCGGAATTTTGCCAGGGTTCGGGACAAGGTTTCACTGACCGTGCCCAATTCCGACGCCAGCACGCGTTTGGCCATCGTGAGTTCAATGCGAACAGGCTGGTCGCTTTGGAGATTGGGGCATCGTTTGACAAGCCAGTTCGCCAAGCGAGTCTCCACGTCTTTGAGAGTCAAATCTTCAAGTTGGCTGACCAGCACCCGCAGATGACTGCTCATGGAGCCGAGCATTCGCAAGGCAAGTTCAGGTTGGCGTTTCAACAACGCCAAGATTCCGTCCTTTTGCACCAACAACACCTGAGTTGATTCCAATGCGCGCGCATCAGCGGGATAGCCGGTTGTCGAGGCCAGCGCCGCTTCGGCAAACGTATCCCCAGCACGGAAAACATGGATAACCTGTTCCTTCCCCGCCGCGTTGACCCGATGGACATTTACCGCGCCGCGCCGCACGACATAAAATCCGTGAGCTGGGTCCCCTTCGTGAAAAAGATAGGCGCCCTTTTCCAGCGTTTTTACGACGGTCACTTCGGCGATGTTTTCCAAATCAGCCGAGGGCAGCCCGGTGAAAAGCTGGCAGCCTCGCAATGAAATGATCATCGCGCTTTTTTTGAATTCGGTCAGTGCAGACACGACCATATTCAAACACCCTTGCGCCAAAAGTAAACCAGCCAGTCGCTACCCTTGCCGCGCTGGACCTTGCTGGCGAAACCGGCGCCAGCCAGCCGCTCGACAAGGCAGAAACGGCGCGACAACAATCAAGCCTTCGTCCGGTTTGAGTGCGTTCACCCGCTTATGGATTTCAGGGAATGGTCGCCGATGCCGGCGAGGCAGGACATCTTTGCCGGGCCGTCGCGCGTGAGATGACGCGCGATGCGGTCGGCGATTTCACCTGCGTCCGAGTAGCCGGAACAGGCATAGACTACGGTGGTTGGTTTGCTTGGGGCTGGTGGACTTGGATTTTCGCTGTTCATAAACTTGTTGTGTTTCCAATAGGACAATTATCGTCCATCCTGGCGGACGCCGATTTGATTTGGATCAATAAATTGTGCCTTTTTCGCGGGCGATAAATTGATCAGAACTTTGACTTGCGTCAACAGGCTTTTGCGATTGGTGTGCGATAATGATGGCATGAAAATTACCGTTGACCAAAGCGCATCGGACACTATCGCCAGCGTCACACGAGAAACCAAACCCATTGCTTTCCCGGACACGCGGCTGAACCGGGAATGGAAGACAATGGAAGTGGTGATAAAAATCTATTGCCGGGATCATCATGGCATGTCGGAGGCGCCATGCCCGGAATGTCAAAGGCTTTTGGATTATGCAGCGGTGCGGCTGGAACGCTGCCGGTTCGGCGCGGAAAAACCGACGTGCGCGAACTGTCCTGTCCATTGCTACCAGCGCGACCGCCGCGAGCAGGTAAAGGCGGTGATGCGTTATGCCGGGCCGCGCATGGTATGGGAACATCCAGTCATGAGCCTGCGCCACTGGCTGGATGGTTTTAGAAAAGCCCCGGAAGTCTGATCCCCGTTCCATCACAACCAGATCAAAAATGAACACGGCGTTCCACTATGCACTATGATCGCGCCGTGGCTTAATGGTTTCCGGTTTTCTTTGACTTTTTCATGGCGACAAAGACGGCCGCCCGTTGTTCGTCATTCAGGATTTGATCCATGGCGGGATAAAGCGCTTCTTCTTCCTGGTGGTTGTGGAGGCGCAGGGCTGTTTCCAAACGCCCCTCTTCGTCGTCGGTCGCAAAGTTGCGACTTCACCACTTAGTGGCGGCAGCCGCAGGCGGATTCCGTTTCGGCCACAGCTTCCTCCGAAGCTTTGAGTTTAGTGATCTTGACGCGGAATTCCTCCGGTCCTTTGACCAGGTGCTCCCAGGTGAACGCTCCGGGCCATTGGGCGGAGAATTGGTAATAGAGCGGTACGGGATCGTGGTCGTTGAGCAGGATGAAATGACCACCGACCGGCAGGTTGAGCCACGTTTGAATAATCAGGCCGTGTTTAACCGAACAGGGGATGGGTCGCACGTCCATGACTTGATCCGGCCCTATTAGGTTTTCGCTTTGCGCTGTTTTGTTCATATATGTGATTAGTTTGTATTTGACTGAGTGTTGTTCATGTTAAAAACTTCCAACGCCGGTGGCATCCCGTCCGAATTTGGTCATCATGGAGGGGTGCCACGGCGGTTCCCAGACCACTTCGACTTCGGCGGACTCCACTCCGGCGAGGTTGAGCAGCGCCTGCTGCGCGCCCCAACGGATGCTTTCGTGCATTGGGCAGCCGGGCGTGGTGAGCGTCATCACCACGGTCGCTTTTTGGCCCGTGATGGAGACCTTGTAAATCAAACCCAGGTCCACAATGTTGCAGCCCAGTTCCGGGTCAATAACCTGACGCAAGGCTTCACGGATGGCCTCTTCGGTGATTTCATTGTTGGTCATGCTGTTTTGGACAAGGTTGAAATTGGCACAGGAAATGGACTTAGTTTGAAATAATGGGAGAGCATTTTGCCGACGTTCAGCGCGAGAGTCGCCACTCCCAGGGCCAGGAAACCGCAACCGATGCGGATGCCTGTTTCGCAGGACAAGACGATGGCTGCACCCGTTACGGCAAGCCCGGTCAGCCAGGCCCAGTAACCCAGCGCTTGCAGCCGGGCGGAATAAAGGTCCGCCAGCGCGGGAACTTTACTGCGGCCGATTTGCCGGCTGTAACGGCCGAACCAGACAAGAAAGGGGATGATTTTGTAGAGCATGCCGGTGATAGCCAAGGTGACCGCTCCGATCAGTCCGAGGAAACCGTAGAGGTTTTCGAGTTGTCCGCTAAATGTGTTCTGCGGCAAAGCGGGCCAGGACAGCACAACCGCCAGTACGGACAGCGGCAATAGCAGCACGATGGCTGTCAAAAAGCACTTGACTCCCCAATCCAGCGCCCGGCGTTTGCGGGCGCGCAGAATGGCCTTGAGTTCCCAGCCGTAAACCGCCAGCGCCGCAACCACCATCAGGGCAAAAACCGGCTTCACCGGACTGTGGCGCAGAATCGTTACGAAAGAACCCGCCAGCCCAACGTTGAGCAGGATGACACTGCCCACCGCACGGCGCTGGTTCTGCACTTCGCTCAGCGTGAACATCGGGATGAGTTTGTAGGATACACCAACGATCAGCATCATAAAGAAACCCACGCCACCCAGATGCGCATGAGCGTGCATAGTGCTGATACCCCCAGAGGGCCTTAGAAAAGCCGTCCCCAACCTTACTCCGTGAAGGAGCGCGGCCACTGTCCCGGTGGGAGACCGTTCGGATCCAAATTCGTATTCGGTGCTTGATTTCGCCGCCGTGATGCAGAGGCCCAGAATTATAGTCAGGCAAATCCAAGCAAGCGCCGCGCTCACAGACGTGGCTGTGACATTCCACTTCGGCACACGCCAAAGGGTTCGCGCGATGTTATACACGAAAAGGCCGACGCCCACCGCCAGCACAGTGCCGAAATGCCCAACTTGTTCCATATTCCAAACCCGAAACATCCAGACCATTCCAACGAATCCCACCACATGAAAGGCAAATTGCCAGCGCGCGAGTTTTTCGCTGTAAAGCTTGGTTTCGAGCGCGACCGGCACCAGTTGATACATCGCCCCCATGACGACGGAGCAAATCCAACCCAGCACAAACAGGTGGGTCGCGGCGATGACGTTCTGGTTGTAGTGGTAGGTGGCAAGGATGCTGGGTTGGATCACGAGCCAGACGATGCCCACGCAGAGCGCGAGCAAACCGGTCAGGGTGAATATCAGCGGTAACGTCACCGAGGGCGCGGTTGCCCCCAAGAGCGGCGCAGCAACAGCCGGACGCGCCGTGGGCGGATTAACGGCTGATATGGGTAAGGAAGCTTCCATCAGATTGTTCTTCGGTTGCCGCAGTGAAACCACGTTCTTCAAGGTGTGGATAGAGATGCATGGGGCGGCGCTCCGTCCGGGCGCGGAGTTCCGCGCCCGCAGGAAGCGCGACCAGAGCTTCAAGAATTTTGATCATGGGTTGCGGTGGCTCAAGTCCCCGGGCGTCCACCTCCACGATTTGCGCGGGAGCCGGTGCAATTCCGTTGCTCTGCCGAACGGGAGAAGACGCCAGCGCGGCTTCCGTCGGGGTTGCGCCTGACTGGCGCGTGAACCGGATTTCCCAATCGCCAGACTCGGTGGCTTGGCCATCGTGGACGAAGCCCTGCTTTTCCAAAACCCGAAACAACGGCACCGGTTCAAAAGGTGCGATCAGCAGCAAACTTTCATCCGCCTGCATCGCGGCGGCGGCTTTCATGATTTTTGAGAACGGTTCACGCCCACAGCGAATGTCATCTCGCACATCCAGGGTTACGGTCTTTTTGTTCATGGCGAAAATGATTTGAGTTCAGACTTGGGCAGCCAACGCGGTTTGAATTTGCGGCGCCGGATCAGGAATCCGGGCTGGCTTGGACAAGGTTAGCAACATGCAGAATTGCTCCATGGCTTTCACCGCGTGCGTGAGGTTGGGTGACATATACAACAGATCGCCGGTCTTCAGGGTTCGCGGCATACCCGACAGGAAAAATTCGCACGAGCCGGATAAAATCTGAATCACCGCATGTTGGGTGGAAGTATGTTCGGTCAGTTCCTGCCCCCCCCCCGCGAAACCGAAAAGCACCGTGCGCGAATTGGCGGTGCGCAGCAGGGTACGGCCGACAATGCCGTTGGGCGCGTATTGGGTTTCAGCGCGCAACGAGAGGATTTTCTCGCTGGCGGAATCAATGAGCGGTTGTTCCTTCATGCGCTTAACTTTGACCGCGAAAGGCAATTGACGCTTTGACCTGGGTCAAAGATTTTTCATTTCGCCCTGCGAATGATCAAGAATTTCGACCCAATTAGACGCAAGACCGCGGCGAAACCGGTTGCATTCGTCCACGCCCTGCCCTCTTTTTCCTCTCCCTGAGCCGCTCATCAAGATAAACCTTTAGCACGACTGCGTTGTTGTGTTCAATGTCATGCGCGCTGAACAGCAGCGTCACATCGCCATTTCCAGCCGCTTGAAGCAATGGCCGCCAGGTCTCAGGTTTGCCGTCCAACTCGGCCCGGTAGCGGCGCTGGAACTCTTCCCATTTAGCCGGATCATGATTGAACCAGCGGCGCAACGCATCGCCGGGCGCAACACCCTTGATCCAGCCCGTCATGTGCAGCGCAGCTTTCTTAATGCCCCGAGGCCAAAGGCGTTCGACTAGAAACCGAGGTTCGCCCGTTCTGCCGACTGGTTCATAAACTCGTTTGATTCGAATCATAGTCGTTCTTCCATTTCCCCGAGGTAATCTCACATATCGTGCAATTCCTTGACTTAAGTCAAGGAATACAGTCTGGTACGGCCATAGGATGTGAATGTGAATTCACTTTCACCATATAGGATGAACCGGCGTGCGAGGAATATCAAGACCGAGATTCGTCAGGAACAGATTGCCCGCGCGGCGCTGGTCCTGATCGCCCGGCGCGGTCTGAATCATCTCAATATCGCGGCTTTGGCCCGGGAAGTCGGCGTCGTGCCTTCGGCCATTTATCGTCATTACTCCGGCAAAGACGAAGTGCTGGAGTCGGTGCTCGACCTGATCTCCAAGATTCTGCTGGCCAATGTCGAAACAGTTTGCCGGGCGACCCCCGATGCGCTGGAGCGCCTTCATCTTCTCTTGATGCGGCACATCCAAGTGGTTCGCCACCATGCAGGCATTCCCCGGGTGATATTTTCCGAACAAATCTTCGCCGGTAGCTCCGCCCGGAGACGGCGGATTCATCAGGTCCTTGAGGCGTATCTGCAAAAAATCGCCGGCATCATCGCCGAAGGTCGGCGGCAAGGCCAAATCCGGGCCAACATTTCCCCGGACACGGCCGCGGTAATGTTTTTGGGCCTGGTCCAACCGGCCATCATCCTCTGGCTCATGAGCAACGGAGCCTTTGATGTCGTTCGGCACACCGAGCGGGCGTGGCATTTGTATCGCCAGATGCTGCGGAAGGACGAAAATCGGACGTGTTCCAGAGTTGGCTCTGGAACACGAAACAGGGAAGCCAAATTCAGCGCCACAAAGAAAGATCACAATTATGTCTCAGAATAAGAATTCAACGGAAGACAAGTTGGAGCCTGCCCGCGCGGTTAATGTCGCCGCGTTGGCGGATTACCAGAGCGGGGCGATTGTCAGCCGGGAAATTTTAAAAGGCGCCAACGGCAAGGTCATGGTGTTTGCCTTCGATCAAGGGGAAGGTTTGAGCGAGCACACTTCCCCGTTCAACGCCCTGGTCCAGATAGTCGAAGGCGAAGCGGAAATCACAATTTCCGGCCAGCCGCATCATGTCAAGGGCGGTGAATTGATCCTGATGCCCGCCCAGCAGCCCCACGCGCTCAAAGCACTCCAGCGCTTCAAGATGATCCTGACTATGACTCGTCCCTGAGCCGCAATTTTAACGCATAGAAAATCAAGATTTATGAAAATTCAAAATCAAGTCTCGAATTCATCCGGCATCCGTCATTCAGGCCAGAGCCGGGCGGCCGGCTCCGCCTTATGCTCTTGCGGCCAAGCCAGAGCGCGCCGGGAAAAAGCGCTCACCACTCGCGAGAATCAAAGCGATCAACCGCAGGAGTTCAAAATCCCGGAACCATTGAGGATTGACCAGAACGATCTGTGTGCCGCTCTTGAGCGCGCCATTCTTTCCGGCGGCAAGACTGCCAAGGCAGCCAGGAAACTTCTAAAAGTTCTGCAGCCGCACCTTTTGAAGGAAGAGGAAGACTTGCTCCAAATCTTGGGACTGTTGGTTCCGCTGGCGCAAGGCAAGATCACTGCCGAAATGAGGAGCGTTCCCCTGAAGGCCGAGCATTTGAAGTCCCGCATGTTCGAAATCATGAGGGAGCATATAGCCATCATCGAGGCATCGCGCAAAGTGGCGCATGCGGCAGGCGCGGAGGGAAAACTCAGACTAGTGGCATTCACCGAACATCTTATGCTGCGGGCGTGGACGGACGAGGTGGTGTTTTATCCCGCCGCAATCTTGATTGGCGAGTATCTGAAACTCCGATTCGAGCAACACGATCAGTCTCTTAAAACCTGATGTGAATAAAGAAAGATGACATGTGCAAATGACAGATAGAATGACCTTGCCGGGGTCCGAGTTGTCGGCCAGCAAAATGCCGGGACATTGGCTGCTCGCCCGGCTGGGCAAACGAGTGTTGCGGCCCGGAGGATTGAACCTGACGCGGCAGTTGCTGGAATCCCTGGCGATCCAGCCATCCGATGCGGTGGTGGAGTTTGCTCCCGGTTTGGGCGTGACGGCGCGGATGACCCTGAAACTGCATCCTGCCTCGTATACGGCTATCGAGGACGACGAGGCAGCCGCTGCCCGCGTCCGCCATCTGCTGGCCGGCAATCACCGGCAATGCCTCGTCGGCAATGCCGCAAAGGCGCCGCTACCAGACCAGTCGGCCACGGTCGTTTACGGGGAGGCGATGTTGACGATGCAAGGAACCGAGCAGAAACATCAGATCGTGCGGGAGGCGGCGAGGCTGTTGCAGCCGGGCGGCCGCTACGGTCTTCACGAATTGTGTCTCGCCCCGGACGATTTGGATGACAAAATCAAACGGGAAATCAAACACGCCCTTTCCCGGACGATCCATGTTGGAGCCAGGCCGCTGACTGCGAGGGAGTGGCGCGCAGTTTTGGAAGCCGAAGGGTTCAAAGTGCAATCTGAAGTCCAGCGCCCGATGCGGTTGTTGGAACCGGATCGGCTGATTCAGGATGAAGGATTCTGGGGCGCTTTGCGCTTTGTAAAAAATCTGCTCTGGGATAAAGAAGCCCGCCAGCGCGTCCTAGCCATGCGCCGGATTTTTGTGAAACACAGATCAAATATGGCGGCGATCATGCTGGTTGGAACCAAATTAGAAAGGTGAAAATTATGAAAGTTGCTGTTTATGACACCTACGTGGTGAAGAAGGATGGTAAAACGATGCACTTTGACGTCATCGTGCCCGAAGGCGAATCGCACGAACGAGTGCTCGCCTTCGGCCGCGAATACCTGAAGAGTGTTGGCCAGGAGGGCCAAACTCTGACCAACAGGGAATGCGAGTTCTGTCATATTGAATCAGCCTCGGCAGAAATAGAACGGACCATCAACCAGATATTCGAGGTTCCTGGTTCCCGGCATCCGAACGCATCGGCTTCGGCGGAGGCCGAGCAGGCCATCCACCAACGTGGCTATTACATCAAAGAAATGGAGGGGGGCCACTGAGAAGTCTGAATCCGCCCAACGCCGAACATCCAGCCAATGCTGCCATAAACTTTGACTTGTGAGGATGATGATTATTCGATTTGTTCCAATCCTGCGGAAGTCTGCCGCCGCCGCGCTTGTGGCAGGTTTGATGGCAGGCCAAGTGTCAGTCGGGCAGGACGAAACGGCTGCGCAGCCTAATGGCGCAAAAGTGATTGACCCTGGCGTCACCGGAGTTGAAACCGCGATCTTGGCGCAAGCGCCCAATGTTCCGCCGCCCATCAGGCGCAAACACCCCACCAAAGTAATCGTCAATCTGGAGGTCAGGGAGGTAACCAAGCGCCTGGCGGACGGTGTCCAGTATGTCTTCTGGACCTTTGGCGGCGATGTGCCGGGAAGTTTCATTCGCATCCGCGAAGGCGACCAGGTGGAGTTTCATTTGAACAATCATCAAGATAATAAAATGCCACACAGCATTGACCTGCACGCGGTCAGTGGACCGGGCGGGGGCGCGGCTTCATCGTTCACCGCGCCGGGGCATTCGTCTGTGTTCTCGTTCAAGGCCCTTCATTGCGGCCTTTTTGTTTATCACTGCGCGACCGCGCCAGTGGGCATGCACATCGGCAATGGCATGTATGGTTTGATTCTCGTTGAGCCGAAGGAAGGTTTGCCGCCGGTGGACCATGAGTATTACGTCATGCAGGGCGAGTTTTACGCCACCGGCCAGTTTGGCGAGGAAGGCTTGCAGGGCTTCGACATGGTTAAGGCGGTGGACGAGAAGCCGCCGTACGTGGTGTTCAACGGCGCGGTGGACTCGCTCGTCGGCGATCGGGCTTTAAAGGCGAAAGTCGGCGAAACCACCCGGCTATTCTTTGGCAACGGCGGGCCGAATCTT
This sequence comes from Verrucomicrobiia bacterium, assembly GCA_035946615.1. NCBI lineage: Bacteria > Pseudomonadati > Verrucomicrobiota > Verrucomicrobiia > Verrucomicrobiia bacterium. Next base: position 22,509 of record DASYZB010000024.1, on the reverse strand, counting down.
ACTTCCTCGTTTCACATCATCGGTGGACAATTCGACACCCTCTACGAGGACGGCACGATGACTAACGTTTTGCATAACGTCCAAACCACGCCAGTGCCGCCCGGTTCGGCTGTCGTGGTGGATTTCAAGGCCCATGCGCCCGGCACGTATGTTCTGGTTGATCACGCGATCTTCCGCGCCTTCAACAAGGGAGCACTCGGCATGTTGAAAGTGGACGGACCGCAAAATCTGCTCGTCTATTCCGGCAAGGAGGTGGATGCCACTTATATCGGCAAGGCGGCCGAAGCTGGTTCGGAGGCTGAAAAGAGAGTCCTCGCATTGACAGCGGAAGTTGCGCAGCAGATTAAAGGCAATCCAAAGATCGCCGATTTGAACAAGCAGATTCAAATCCAAAAAGGTAAAGGGGTCTTTATGCAAACCTGTTTTGTCTGCCACCAGCCCAACGGCCAGGGGCTTCCAGGGCAGATTCCTCCGCTGGCGCTCTCGGACTTTCTTGCGACCAAAGACAAGGAGAATATCATTCGCGGTGTAATCTCGGGCCGCAGCGGTCCAATTGTCGTCAATGGCAAACCTTATAACGGAACGATGATACCGCTGCCTTACCTTACGGACGAACAAATCGCGAATGTGTTGACCTATGTGGGCAATAGCTGGGGAAATTCCAACGCCGCCGTGACCATCCAGGAAGTCGCCAAGGTCCGGCACGAAGCTCCTCCGGCCCAGGCCAACCCTTATGAATAGATACGCACACAAGTCAGTGAAAAAAACCGCTTTCAAGGCCTGGAATCGAATTTGGGTTGTGGCGCTCTTTGCGCTTCTCGGCGCAGTTGTTCCAATGCTTGGACAAACTCCGCCGACCGGCATGGCTTTGGTTCCAACCGGAATGTATCATCCGCTTTTTCGCTCGGAATCAGATCCCAAAGGGGTTCGGGTTAAATCGTTTTACCTCGATATTCTGCCCGTCACAAACGGCGACTTTTTGGCATTCGTCCGGGCCAATCATCGCTGGCAACGCTCGCGGGTGAAAAAGATTTTCGCCGACGAATTCTATCTCAAGAATTGGGCCGGCGATCTCGACCCCGGTTCCAACGCGCCCGCCAGTGTCCCGGTGACAGACGTTTCCTGGTTTGCCGCCAAAGCTTACGCGCAATGGAAAGGCAAACGGTTGCCAACCGTCACCGAATGGGAGTACGCCGCGTCGGCCAGTTCGACGCAAGCCAACGGCGAGCAGGACCCGGAGTTCAAACGCCAAGTGCTGAAATGGTACTGCACTCCCGCGACGGCGAAACTTTCACCTGTGGGTTTGGACCAGACGAATTTCTGGGGAATTCACGATTTGCACGAACTGGTTTGGGAATGGGTGGCCGATTTCAACTCGGCCCTGCTCGCCGGCGGCGCACAGGGCGACACCGGACTGGATCGCCAACTGTTTTGTGGTGGTGGCGCTCAAGGAGCGGCGGACGTTCAAGATTATCCGGCCTTCATGCGCTACGCATTCCGTAGCAGCCTCAAAGCGGGCTATTGCGTCCACAATCTCGGCTTCCGTTGCGCGAAAGATTTATGAAACCCAACCCAAAAACAGTATTCGTCAGCCTTGCAATCCTCACGCTGGGGAGTTGTGTGACACAATCGTCCCCAGTCGCCGCGCAGCCTTCTTGCTGCGTCAAGGCAGAGGCGTCGGCAGCATTTACTGACAAATCCGTTTTCCAGACGGAATCTACATGGACGACTGACCAGGGGAAACATATCAAGTTGAGCGCGCTCGCCGGACGGCCCCAAGTCATGGCGATGTTTTTCGCGAATTGCCAGTTTGCCTGTCCGATTATCGTGAATGACATGAAACGCATCGAAGCGGCCTTGCCGGCCCAATTGCAGGGCAGCGTCGGCTTCACGCTCGTTTCGTTTGATTGCGAGCGCGACACTCCAGCGGCGCTGGCCGAATACCGGCGGACGCGGGATTTGCCACTCAAAAGCTGGACACTGATGCTGGGTCCTCCGGACGACGTGCTGGAGCTGGCCGCTTTACTCGGCGTCAAATTTAAAGAGAGCGCCGCAGGGCAATTCGCCCACTCGAACATCATCACAATTCTGAACGCAAAAGGCGAGATTGTCCACCAACAGGTCGGTTTGAACCAGGACACCCAGGAAACCGTCCGTCTCCTTGGAGAGTTGGTCAAAACGAACCGAAATTAAAACCATTGATCGGGATGAACTGGCTGGCGACACCCCTGGCAGCCGGCAGGCTCATCGCGATTTAGCCTCGGGGTTTCGCCTCACCAATTTTTGAGCATTGAATGACAAAATAGATGTAGGCGTGTTCAGCCAAGCATCCGAGGATGAGTCAATGCATCGTAATGCGATACACATGACATGTTGGCGCGCCAGGGTGGATGGCGCCGGTTCCACGTCTTTTGCCACGGAAGCGGGTAAATCTTCCAATTCCTTGACTTGGCTCAAAGAACTCCAGCCGCTCTCGACCTAACATCGCGCTTATGAAGATGATGTTTTTTCCATCTATTTCGCTGGCGGCGGCAGGATTGGCGCTTCTTTCGGGTTGCAAACCGTCAGCCGACACGCAGGCGCCCGGATTTTGATCGTCCTGATGTGCTGAAGGCTTACGCCGCCCGCTATGAAGCAAACGAGAAAGACCGGAGCTTCGCCACAGGCAACGCCGACCAGATCAGTTGCGTCGCTGGATTGACAGGCTTATATTACGCGCAGGAAAACGGCCTGATTGCGCACGATTTTCGCACGGCGCTTATCGGTCCGGACGGACGCCTCGTGCAGTTGTGGAAGAGCAATGACTGGACCCCTTACGAGGTAGAACGAATGGTGCGTGAAGCGCTGGCAGCATCCAAAGTTGTCGCCTCGCAATGAATGAGATGAACCCTTGCGCTTAACCTAATGCAACCTTGAAACGCGGCCGTTAGCTCGGCGTTTAGACTGCCCGGCTTTTCCCCTGTCGCCCCCGAAAACCGCGCAGACAAAACGCCTTGCATGGGAACATTTACACGGTTCTGCACTCAACGCCCTCCCTCAGCCACGCTTCACTTCGCCTGCCGCCATAACCCCTCGGCTCGCTCCGTTCCGCTCCGGCTTCGGGCCAGGCGTTCAGTGCATGGGAACGGTCACATATCGAATTGCTGGAACCAGGGATGCTTTAGTTTTTCTTAGAGGCGGATACTTTATCTTAGCGAATTTTCGAAATACCAGAAAGTAAAAGTGGTTCTTCCTGGCGTGGAGTTGTTTTAGCATTCGGCTGACACCAGGCTTGTTGCGCCGAACCACAACAAATAAATCCTCGATCAGAAATCCGACAGTAGCCAACTCGTTTATGATCTCCACATGCGTCTTCTCAAATTATTCCTTAGCAACTGGTCGGCACTTCCTGAAGCACCTCAACACAATGCGGGATCGCCTTGGCAACAAACCCCAGGCACTCGACTGCCCCACTCGGTTTTCCAGGCAGGCAAATGACCAACGCCTTTTCCACCACAGCGGCCAAATTGCGCGACAGAATGGCGTTGGGCGTGATCTTGAGGGATTCCATCCGCATGGCCTCGCCGAACCCGGGCAGCTCGCGCGCTGCAATTTCGCGCAGCGCCTCGGGAGTCACGTCCCGAAGCGCAACGCCCGTGCCGCCGGTGGTCAGGATGAGGTGGCAACCCTTGGCGATTTGTTCGCGAACAGCCCGTTGAATTTCGCGCTTTTCATCCGCCACGAGCGAGTCCGCCACCACCTTCCATCCGAGCCCCTCGGCCGCTTCCTTTAATGCAGGTCCACCCAAGTCGTCATAAAGCCCCTTCGATGCTCGGTCCGAAATCGTGATAATGCCGGCCAAAATCTGCATGGTTTATTCCTTTCTGGCGCGCGGAAGTTTCTTTTCTAAAGGCGGCGATCAAGGTTGCAAGCCCTGGGAACCGTCCTCGTCAATAGCCTCGCGCAGATACTTAAGATAAAAACGCGACACCGGGCGCAACCCCCATTTCCGAGTGGAGTTGAGCAAAGCCCCGATCAAAGCTGCGTACTCGGCCTCGCTTAATGGATAACAGCCCAGCAACAGCGCCGAGACCTGCCACAAAAAATCGTGAGCCAGCCCGAGGCTTCGCCCGTCTGGCCGCCGCCGCAAGGATGCATAGACCTCCTCCATCTCCTGGTCTGTCCGGTCGCCCAGAACGTCGCACAGAGCCAGCACACGCTCCTCGATGAACCAGAAATGCGCTGTGTAGGCCTCCGGATAATGATCCATATCCGGTGGTGGCTGGCGGTTGCCTCGAAACAGCTCCCTGATTGCAGGCGCGCGCCAGACAACCATTTTTTCGCCATCCGAAACCCGGACCTCGTGCTTATCGGAAATGCGTAAGCCACGCCGGCCTTCGTCTTCGAAGACCGCTGTCAGGAGTTCTGAATTCAATCCATGCTCTCGAACCAACTCAGCCAGTGAAGCAGTCAACGCGAGATTTGACGGACTCGTATCCGGTCCCGACTGGGCGGCTGCTCTCGCAACAGCCGGGGTTTCAGAAGCGGCTTTGCTTCCCAGCAACCGCTGTGCAGCCTCTCGGATTATTTCCTCTTCCTCTCCGGTCTGGGCCAACACCCCGCCAATGAAGAGGTCTTCCTTAAGGCCAGAGCCTTCCTGGTCAACCGTCAGGAACCGCTCTCGAAAATCCTGGCTTGCCTCCCGGAGCCCATCAACCAGGGCTAACGCGATCCCCTCGTTGAGTTCCTCCCTTTCGGTCTTGCGCCCTTCCAGCAAATGCCGCACCAACTGCCGGGCATGCAGCGCGCTCGACTCAGCGTCTCGAGCTTCGACCGCGAAGCGCCAGAGGTGATACCGCGCCTCAATATCTCCCGGATCAAGCCGTAACCCCTTCTCGTACCATTCCGCAGCTTGGGCCTTCTGCCCGCACCCCCGCATCAGGTTGCCCAGGCGCGTGTGAAGGAAAGCATCATAGGGCGACTGCCTCAGGAGCTTTAGCAGGTGTTCCTGGCCCATCGCCGGCGACTGTACAAGCGTCCCATCGAATAAATGACAGCGGCCGGCCTGAATCCCCTCAACCCTGCCGCTCAGGTTCGTCCGCAACAGCAGCGTTGCCAGCTTCAGCCAGTTATCTATCTCCCACGGCCCAGCCGCGCCGCATTTATGACAACGAAAATAATTCCCAAAGCCGTACCATGTCTTTGCCGACGCTCCCTTCCCCTCGATATCGGCAAAGATCGTCCCGACATCATACACCCCGCGCTCGCCGCATTGACCGCAAATGAGCCTTAATTCTTGTGAACAGCGAGGGACCTCATCCAACGTGCCGTGGATGATGGGCCGCTCGGTATTCAACAGGTCACCATCCGGAGTAGCCATCAAGATTTTCCGCTATTATAGGCTGCCGCCAGAGGCTTCGCAACGTCATCCTTGCAGCCTTGCAACATCGCCAACATCGTTCTCTTGAATCTGTCTCCCTCGACTGGCGCGATGCCGGCGCGTCCTTTTGGAGTGCGGCGGCAAGCGAAGCGCGACGCCGCTTTGGACGCCGCCGCGCAATTCATTTCCGCTCCTCACGGCCTCGATCTCCGCTTCCACCTCGAGCGCGCGTTCCAGGCATTGGTGTCTTGCAGATACCTCAGAACAAACCGCTGCAACTCGGGCGTGCTCGCGGTTAATACTACCCGCGAACCTCCTTCGCCCCGGGGCTGATCGGACACCAAAATGTGCCGAATTTCTCGAGGCATCTGGTTGAGCAGTTTCGTCAGCCAGTCGTAATTCAAGTCCGCTGTCTCCATGCCGGCCGGCCTCTGGGCGACTTTGACAACTGATGGACCGGCACAGAGTCACATTGCTCACACGCCAGGATGCAGTCTCCGTCAATATTATCCTGGCGAGGTTTGGCGAGGATTTGGCTTGAGGACCCGGCGAAACGCCGGGAGTCCGGGGCATTCCGGTGCTATCGGGGAATCAAATGAATATGGGGCGCTTTCACCAGGGCCATGACGGCCTCGCCGGGCTTCAACGCCATTTCTTCGCAAGCTTGCTTGGTCAGCATCGCTGTGAGTCTAAACCCGCAGTCCAGTTCTACCCGCATATGCGCGCCTTCGTGGGCAAGAGATTGTATGGTTGCGCCCAAACGATTGCGCGCGCTGCTTGGGCTGTTGCCCCCTTTCACCAGAACCACATCCTCGGCACGGATGCAGACATAAACTTCAACTATGTTCGCCGGCAGCGTTCGCTCTGTCGAGTTCAGCAAAACCGGACCGACGGCCACTGTCACCAGTTCGTCCCCCGTTTTAACGATGCGCCCCTGTTGGATGGTTTCCACTGTGAGCAGGCCCGCGACGGCAAGGCTGGCCGGACGGCTTAACACTTCCCGCACAGGGCCGGTTTGTGCCACCTTGCCGTTAACTAAAACGACCATTTCATCGGCCAACGCCAGCAGTTCGTGGCGGTCGTGCGTCACGTAAAGCATCGGGATGCCGAACTCGTCGCGGATGCGACCCAGGTAGGGAATGATCCGCATTTTCAAACCGAGATCGAGGCTGGCCAGCGGTTCGTCCAGCAGCAGCAACCGCGGCGACGCCAGCAACGCGCGCGCCAAGGCCACACGCTGTTTCTCGCCCCCGGAAAGTTCCCTGACACCGCGTTGGACAAGAGGCTGAATGTCCAGAACCTCAAGCACGTGCTCAAAGGAGAATAGACGGCTGCCTTCAGCGCTGGGCTTGGAGCCATAGAGTAGATTTTGCCGAACAGAAAGGTGCGGGAACAGCGCCAGGTCTTGAGGGACATAGCCCATGCCACGGCGGCGTGTCGGCACCGAGATGCCCCGCGAGGTATCCAGGAGCACCCGGTTGTCGAGTTGAATGAGCGCAGAGCGGGCCGGGCGCAGGCCAGCCACCAGGTCGAGCAACGAGGTCTTGCCTGAGCCCGAGGGGCCAAAAATGACAGTCATACGACCCTTCAGTTCGGCATCCACTTCCAGCAAGAATGGCGTGAGCGGCAGGGAAACGTTTTTGAGCAGCAGGCCCATGTCAGCGCTTTTTTCTTCGTATGAGCCATTCGCTTGCCCACACCGCTGTAAACGCCAGCCCAACCGAGACGCCGAGCAAACGAAAGGCATTGGCGTCATGGCCCAGTTGCACGGATTTAAAAATGGCCAGCGAAAGCGTGGAAGTGCGGCCAGGGATATTGCCTGCAACCATGATTGTAGCGCCGAACTCGCCCAGAGCCCGCGCAAATGCCAGCAGCATTCCCCCTGCAATCCCGCGCGCTGCCAGCGGCAAAGTAATCGTGCAGAATACCCGAATGTTTCCAGCCCCAAGGGTGCGGGCTATCTCTTCCAGCCGTGGATTGACCTCCTCGAAAGCGGTCCGCGCCAACAGCACCAACAAGGGGAATGACATGACGCATAAAGCCACCAGCACCGCTCGCCAGGTAAAGACGATATCAAAGTCAAAATGAGTGTGCAAAAAACCACCAACCGGCCCGCGGCGCCCAAGGAATTTCAGCAGAATGAGCCCTGTGGCCACCGGCGGCATGACCAGCGGGAGGGATATAATGGTCTCGACGAGGGATTTACCCGGCCATTGCCGGCGCGCGAGCAGCCAGCTTATGCCCAACCCAAAGGGGAGGATCAGCACTGTGCTGAGAATGGAAACCCAAATGGTGAACCACACAAGCTGCCATTCGCCAGTTTCCATTGGATGGGGATAAAGCTATTTGCTCACATTGTCGAGTGTGCCGCAACACAGCTTGAGCCCAAACACCGGCGAACAACGCGCAAAAGGCATTTATTCATTTTAGGACAATAAAACCGTAGCTTTTAAATATCCGCTTCGCATCCGCCGAACCGAGGTACTCCACGAACTTTCGCGCGGCAGCGATGTTCCTGGACTCTTTGAGCACCGCAATCGGGTAGCTGATGGCCGGTCCCTCGCTTGCGGGGATCCGACAAACCACCTTGACCTTGCTGGAAATAGCGGCGTCGGTTTGGTACACCATCCCGGCTTCCACGTTCCCCGACTCGACCGCCGCCAGAGCGGCCCGCACGTTCTCTGTTGGAACCACTTTGCTTCCGACCGCTGTCCACAGCTTTCGCTTTCCCAGGAATTCTTTGGAATAGATGCCGGCCGGCACCGCTTCAGGGTCGGCCAGAGCGATGTGCTTCACAAGTGGCCTCGCGAGGTCTTCGGGAGCGGCGATTTTCAGCGCGCTGTCAGCGGCGACCACGATCACGAGCGCATTTGAAAGCCGGCTCTTGCGGGTTTCCTTCACAATCAGTCCCGTTCTCTCCAAAGCATCCATCTTGGCCTCATCTGCCGAGAAAAAAACATCCGCTGGAGCGCCCTCCTGGATTTGCCGCGCCAGCATGCTTGAGGCGCCAAAGTTAAATTCGAGCCGGTCTCCCGAATGTTTCTCGTAGGTCGCGGCTATTTCCTGAAGCGAATCAGTCAAGCTGGCAGCGGCGAATACGCTGACTTCGGCCGCGCGGGCAGGGAGCCCAAGAATCGCCAACCCAATGAACAAAAGAAAGATTTGCTTTTTCAACTCCAGTTTCATCCGCTCTGGACAATCATTTGCTCACCGGAATGGACCATTCTCCCCCTTCAACCCTTAATCTTTGAGACCAACCGAATCTCCCCGATGCGCATGTTCTTATCAACCGCCTTGCACATATCATAGATGCTAAGCGCCGCAATGCTCACCGCAGTGAGGGCTTCCATCTCGACGCCCGTTTGTGCGGCAATTTTGGCAGACGCAGTGATGCGTATTCGGTCGCGGCTTGAAGGCATTTGGAAGTTCACCTCGCAATGAGTCAGAGGCAGGGGATGGCAAAGTGGGATGAGTTCGCCCGTCTTTTTGGCGGCCAAAATTCCCGCCAGGCGCGCGGTGGCGAACACATTGCCCTTGGCGATGGTCTGCGATTCAATTAATCGGATGGTAGCCTTTGCGAGGCGTATCTCTCCGGTGGCAACCGCCTGGCGAACCAGAACAGGTTTCCCGGAGACATCTACCATTTTAGCCTCGCCGCGCGCGTCGATGTGCGTGAGTTTCTTCATCCCGTGTTTCCGAGAGGTTTTTTAACCCCGTCGCTCCAATCTTTGATTACTGCCCGCATTTGTTCCGCCGCATTGAGTCTGGGTCTGACGTGTTTGAGATTGTACCAAGGCAACATCCCCAGCAAATCGGGTGTGACAAGGATTTGCCCGTCGCAATCCGAGCCGGCGCCGATGCCTATGGTGGGAATTTCAATACGGCGAGTCACCTCGCGCGCGACGCTGGCCGTGACAAGTTCCAGCACAACAGCAAAAGCCCCTGCGGTTGCCAGCGCCTGAGCATCGGCAAGCAGCGCCTCGTGCTCCGGTTCCGTTTTGCCTTTGATGTGATAGCCGCCTTCTTCCAGAACGCGCTGAGGCAACATGCCCAGGTGGCCCAGAAAAGGAATCCCGCTGGCAAGAATTGCCCGGACCTGAGCCAGGATTTCACGGCCCCCTTCCGCTTTGACAGCCTCGGCGCCCGCAGCAACGAGCCGCTTTGCGTTGGCAACGGCGCTTTCCACCGTTTCATAAGTGCGGTAAGGAAGGTCCGCAGCCAATAGCGCGCGTGGCCGCGCCCGAGCAACCGCCCGCACATGATGCTCCATTTCCGCCATGGTCACATGGGTCGTATTAGGGTAGCCCAGCACCACCATTCCGAGCGAATCACCCACCAGCAACAACGGAATGCCCGATTCATCCAATAACCGTGCCATAGGGAAATCATAGGCCGTCAGGGCAGGAATTTTTTCTCCCCGCGCTTTCATGGCGCGGACCCCCTCGGCGGTTATTTTACCTGGGGTGATGGCGCCGGGGCCTGGGGCCTTCACCGAGGTGGTTGCTTGAGGATTCACTTTTTAAAGCTGCCCGCCAGTTCATCGGCACTGACGGTGGCGGTGCCGATCTTGCCCACGACTAACCCCGCGGCGTGATTGGAAAGGATCGCTGCCTCAACCGGCGAAGCCCCTGCCGCAATAGCCAGGGTAAACGAGGCAATCACCGTATCGCCGGCGCCGGATACATCAAAGACCTCCTGAGCGACCGTCGGGATGTGGAACGGTTTTTGGCCCCGCTCACAAAGCAACATCCCCAGCTCGCCGAGTGTGATGAGCAGCAAGGCGGGGCGCAATTCCTCGAGCAAACACCCAGCCACACGCAGCAGGTTGCTATCGGCCAGCGGGTCGTGATGACGAGTATCGTCCGGGAGCCGTGCCAGCTCGAAGGCCTCTTTGCGGTTCGGTGTGATGAGCGAAAGACCGCTCAGGTTGAGGTGGTGCACGGGCTTCGGGTCCAGGCTAAGCCAAATCCCCCGCGCGCGGCAGAGTTGTTTAATGCCCTCCAGGAGCGATTGGGTGACCACTCCTTTGCCGTAATCGCAAACTATCACTGCAGCAATGCGGTTGGCCATTGAATCCAGCGTTCCCAGCAGGCGTCGATTCAGCGAATCATTCAGGCCATCGCGTGTTTCTCGATCAATCCGCACAACTTGCTGTTTATGTGCAACAATGCGGGTTTTAACACTCGTGCTGCGGGCGGCGCTGGAAACCAGGCCCGCGCACTGAATGTGGTGGTCAAGCAGCAGCCGTTTGAGCTGCTGCGCCGGGTGGTCCCGTCCGACAACACCCAGCAGTTCGGTCGGCACATTCAGGGCGGTCAAGTTTCGCGCCACGTTCGCCGCGCCCCCCGGCATGCAGCTCTCGTGCTCGAAATCGACCACCGGCACAGGCGCCTCCGGCGAGATGCGTGCCACACTGCCCCAGATGAACTGATCAAGCATCACATCGCCCAGAACGACGATGCGGTTTTTGGCCGCCGTAGCGAGCAGTTGCCGCACGCGCCCGAGCGATAGTCTGTTCATGGCTAATCCAGAAACGCCGTCAAGGGGCTGGTAGGGCTGGAGGCCTCCTGTTGGGCGGCCACGCCGCATTCAAATGCCACCCGGCCTGCATCGACCGCCATCTTGAAAGCGATGGCCATCCGGTTCGGATCGCTGGCAATGGCAATGGCCGTGTTGACCAACACCGCATCGGCCCCCATTTCCATCGCTTCTGCCGCGTGGCTGGGCGCTCCTAATCCGGCATCGACTACCACAGGAACCGTCGCCTGCTCGATGATGATACGAATTTGATCCCGCGTTTGGATGCCCCGATTGGAGCCGATTGGCGAGCCCAGCGGCATGACCGTCGCCGTGCCGCAGTCCTGCAAGCGTTTGGCCAAAACCGGATCGGCATTAATATAGGGAAGCACAGTGAAGCCTTCGTTAACTAGAATCTCCGCTGCTGCAAGCGTCTCGATAGGGTCGGGCAGCAAATAGCGCGGGTCAGGATGTATCTCAAGCTTAATCCATTTGGGCAAACCCGCCGCCGCCGCCAACCGCGCCAGGCGGACCGCTTCCTGGGCGTTCATTGCCCCGCTGGTATTGGGCAATAACAGAAAGCGCTTGGGATCGATATATTCGAGAATATTGGCGAACGGGTCCTTTTTGCCGCTCAAATCCGCCCGGCGCAACGCGACCGTCACCAGTTCTGTTCCGCTGGCTTCCAACGCCGCCCGCATCGATTCCGGGGAAGGAAACTTCCCGGTGCCGACGATCAGGCGCGAGCGAAAGATGCGCCCGGCTATTACCAATGGTTGGCCGCTTGCCGACATGCGCGCCAATGTAGCCGGGCGCGCGGATTTGTCGAGACAGGAGGCTAAGAAAGCCTAGAAACGGAAATCAAATGCCAGGCTGATCGCGTGGGTGCGCGCCTCGCCAAAACGGACAGTGTCGCTCACGGTATTAAATGTGAAATCGGCCTGCCAACTGGGGCTGGCGGCCACAAAATAACGGTACTCGAGGTTTAAGCCCATCCGGTCGTTCAATCGATAGCGAATCCCGGCGAAGGCCTGATAAGCAAACACGGCATCCGCGCTGCTGCCGTGCATGTCAATTCCATTGATGGTGATGTTGCCGACATCAAAAATGGATTCCGAGAAACCCACGCCCGCGCCAATGTATGGAGTGAATGGGCAGGGGGTCGGCCACTGCAGTCTGGCGTTCAACAGAAAAGGAATATTGGCAAAATTAGCATCGTGGATGCGAGTCGCATCGGTAATCGAATGGATACGGTTCTCCATGACGCCCGCCTCGACTTCACCGGCAAACCATTCTGTCACCTGGTAGCCCCCCGCCAGTCCCGCGCGGAATCCAGGGTCCAACGCAATCTTGCTCCCGGGAGCGACCGGGCCGAAGAACTCTTTGAGGTTGATATCTTGCGTGATATTGCCCCCCAAATCCCCTTTGACGTAGAAGCCGGTGTCTTGCGCCCAAGCCATGCCGAAACCCAGCGCCAGGGCTGTGATGTATCCAAGAGTTGTTTTCATAAAGTTTTCATGCAGTTGTTCACTCTGCCTTGCCCTCGCATATAGGTTTAATGGGCTAAACTGTCAACCATCCTTTGTGCGCGTGCCGGCGGCGGGGCGGGTTCAGAGCGCCTCACATAGCTCTCACGATTCGGTGTCAGTGAAAATGATTTCGCTGATAGCTGGTTGAATCAAAACGTTTGAGACTGGCATTCGCCCAACCATTGCGCCCTTGGAGTGGGGGCCTGAGCCCCAATCAAGCTCCCGGCTCCCGCATGTCCAGTATATTGCGCTTTGAATTTCGCTCGCAGGGTTTTAGTGTGGGAGGATGTTTCGTCCGTGCATCGATCTGCATGAGGGCAAAGTGAAACAAATCGTGGGTGGGACGCTTGCAGGCGATCCGGGAAAACTACAAACCCATTTCGTTTCCGAACGCCCGGCATCCTGGTACGCTGAGCTGTACAAACGTGACGACCTGCGTGGCGGCCACGTCATCATGCTCGGCCCTGGAAATGAAGCGCAGGCGCGCTCGGCCTTGGGCGCGTTCCCTGGCGGGTTACAAGCGGGGGGAGGGGTTTCTGCTGATAATGCGCGCGATTGGCTCAATGCGGGGGCGTCGCACGTGATTGTGACCTCCTGGATTTTCCGGGAAGGACTTCTGGATTGGGAGCGGCTGCGCAAATTGCGGCAGGAAATTGGGAAGGAGCGGTTGGTATTGGACCTGAGCTGCCGCAAGCGAGGTCATGAGTACGTGGTCGTGACCGAGAGTTGGCAGAAATTCACTGATGTGACACTCAGCCCCGCGATATTCGATCGCCTGGCGCCCTGGTGCGCCGAGTTTCTCATCCATGCCGTCGATGTCGAAGGTCTCTGCCGGGGAGTCGATTTGGAATTGGTGGGGCATCTGGCAGAGTGGACTACCAACCCGGTCACTTACGCTGGAGGCGCAAACTCATTGCGCGACCTCGAACAGGTCACGCGGACAGGGCAGGGTCGCATCGATTTGACCATCGGCGCGGCGTTAGACATCTTCGGCGGCACAGGCGTGCGGTATGCCGAGGCCGTCGGGTTCAACCGGCGTTGGCAGGCGGCTCATCAGGCCGCAGCACCCGAATAACCGGAAGGCGCGGGGTGCCTGGTCCACGGCACTTCCACCAGTCGAGAACTCAAAAAATAATTACATTGAAGAAATTCGATTTTAACCTGCACCGCTGGCTGCACGAGCATTCGTTGAAGTTGCTGGCGATTCGCGACACACCCCAAGCCATAGCCGGCGGTGTGGCTATTGGCGTCTTCTTCGGATTTACCCCTTTGCTGGGATTGAAAACGCTCTCGGCCATCTTTTTTGCCTGGATAACCGGCAGCAACATCCTGGCTGCTGTAATAGCAGGGACATTGCATGATGTTATTTTCCCCTTCATGCCTCTGATTTACCGTTGGGAATACACGATTGGTTATTGGATTCTAAGCCACCCCCATGAATTGCCTCCGCCCATCACTCATTTTCAATGGAGAGGGCTTTCCTGGTGGCGCTGGACCACTTTCTTTTCCGTGGGCAAACCCTTGCTGGTGGGCGGCAGCGTCTGCGCTGCGCCTTTTGCCCTCATCTCGTTTCTGCTCACACGCCAAATCGTTGCGCGGCACCAGCGAAAAAAGGCAACCCAAACCCCACCGCCGGACCATCCGCCCAATCCGAGTTAAACGAAGCCAAGCCGGGCTGGGATTGACACGATTTTGGCATCGGCTTAGTTTCCCGCGCATTATGGGTTGCGCGCATGTGACGGCGTCCGTCTCGAATCTACAGAAATCCAAGCCGCCCTATACTGCTTCGTTTCTGGTGGATACGGGCGCCATTGTGTCGTTAAAGCAAAAACATTGTTTGAATGCGTTTGAAAATCACTCTCGTCTTGGCTCTTGTCGTTTCCTGTTCCACCCCGGTTTGGTCTTTTGAAGCCAACCTTGCGGACCCGGCGCTGGCAAAGTTCCAGCTTCTTAAAGCGCCGCAACCTGCGGGCCTGCTTTTGCGCCATGGCGATCGGCTCGCGATTTGCGGCGACTCGATTACCGAGCAAAAGATGTACTCGCGGCTAATGGAAGATTACCTGACGGTCTGCGTGCCGGAACTCGAAATCAGGGTGAGGCAATATGGCTGGAGCGGGGAGCGGGCAGACGGTTTTCTGGCCCGTATGACCAATGATTGCCTGCGTTTCAAACCGACCATCGCTACGACGTGCTACGGCATGAACGACCACGAGTACCGCTCTTACGAAGAGCGTATTGGGCGGGCTTACCGCAAGTACTCCACGGGTATCGTGGAGGCCTTTAAGGCGAACGGAGTGCGAGTGGTCGAGGGCTCGGCGGGCTGCGTGGGCAAGGTGCCGTTCTGGGTCAAGAGCGCAACGGGCACGGTGGATGACCTGAATCTCAATCTTTGCAATCTGCGCAATATCGGCATTGAAATTGCCCGCCAGGAGCGCGTCGGTTTTGCGGATGTATTCTGGCCCATGGTCACCGCCGGCGCCGAGGCGCAGCAGGAGTACGGCGCCAATTATGCCATTTGTGGAAAGGATGGCGTTCACCCGGGCTGGGCCGGCCACACGATCATGGCTTATGCCTTTCTGAAAGCCCTTGGCCTCAATGGCGACCTGGGCACCTTCACCGTCGATTTAAAGCGAAACCGCATGAAAACTTCTCGAGGCCATCAACTGCGTTCTGCAAAGGACGGCATATTCGAAATCCGCAGCTCGCGCTATCCGTTTTGTCCTTGCGAGTTGAGCAGCGAGGCCGTTGCCGGCTATCCGGCATGTGGCAATGATGACGTCTCGAAGGACAGCAGCATTCGCTCGGGTATGACGCTGGTCCCTTTCAACAAGGAACTCAACCGGTTGATGCTTCGGTTTAAAAATGCTCCTGGCTCGAGTTACAAGGTGATTTGGGGCGGTGAAAGCAACACTTTTTCCGCTGAACAACTGGCTCGCGGCGTTAATCTTGCCGAGGAATTCCCCAACAATCCGTTCAGCGAAGCCTTCGCGAAAGTGGATGCCGCCGTTGCCGCCAAGCAGGCCTTTGAGACCCGGGAGATCAAGGAGCTGTTCCGCAGCCCGGAAGCCAAAAAGGATATGGAGGGAGTAGCCAGCCGGGCGGAACAGGAGCGCCAACCGCTCGAAGCCGCCATCCACACGGCATTCGTCCCGGTCACCCACACAATTCAGATCGTTGCGCAATAAACGCGCTTATTCGTAGCGCAAGGCCTGTATCGGGTCCAGGCGCGCCGCTTTGATGGCGGGGAAAAGTCCGGCGAAAATCCCCACCGCCGCGCTGAAAGCTACGGCAACCAGCATCGCCAATGGAGTAATGACCGGCGCATTGGACACGGGGCTCACGTGCTCAAGCAACCAAACGAATGCGTAGGAAAAACCGACCCCCACTCCCGCCCCTAACAGGGCAATAACCATGCTCTCGATCAGGACCTGGATGAAAATCGCCACGCCGGTTGCTCCGACTGCTTTACAGATGCCGATCTCGCGAATCCGCTCGTTGATGCTGGCCAGCATGATATTCATAATCCCGATGCCTCCAACGATTAGGCTGATGCCCGCGATAAAGCCGCCGCTCATCCGTGCGTTGTGGATTTGTTGGTTAATGCTCTCCAACTGATTCTCCTGTGTTCGAAACCCGAAATCTTCGATGCCCCGATGAGTTAACATCAGCACATTGCGCGCTTGCTGCAGCGCCGGCTCGAGTTGTTCGAGGCTATTGACCTTAATATCGATGTCAGAAAGATGGTTGTCCGGCACTCCATCGTCATTACCCGCTGCCCGGAATCGCATCCAGGCCGTGTTCAATGGCATGTAGAGCGTATTGTTTTTTCGGTAAAAGGCCCAGTTACCGTGTCCCCATCCGCGCCGGCGCGCCGGGCCGGCCTGGACTATAGGCGCCCGCTCCTTGGCTAATTGGTGCTCCTTCTTGTCCTGTTCGCTTTCGTAATGGGCAAACATGCCGACAATCGTAAAAGGCTGTCCGTTGATGTTGATCGTCTCCCCAATCGGGACGATCTCCTTGCCGACCTTGTCCGGTGAGCCGAAGAGTTCATCCCGGATGCCGGTGCCTATGACACAAACCGCGTTGGCCTTTTCCTCGTCCAGGTCGCTAAAAAAACGGCCATACTGGAGGGTGTGGAGGTTCATATCGAGCACGGCGGGCCATACCCCCACCGTCTCGGAGGGGACAACCATTTTGTCGGCATGGGTGACGTACACGCCATTGATGGCCATTTCCGGCGAGATCAGCCGGAGCAGGGGGGCGCATTGGCGCAGGGCATCCACATCCACCATGGTCCGGCCTGGGGCTTGATCGGCCAGGTGCTCCTGCTCCGCAGGCACATCCTGGTCTTCGAGGAGCACTTTGTCCGCGCCGCCCATGGCTATCATCGTTTCCTTCATCCCATTTTCCATTCCTTTGATGATAGCGGCCATCCCCACCAGGCTGCCAACCCCCAGGATAATCCCAAGCATCGTCAGCACCGAGCGGAACTTGTGGGCCCAGACCTCCTTCAGACCGACTATAATAGTGTTTAACGAGAGCATGGGGCCTGAAGTGGCTTAGTCATACCTCAAAGCTTGGATCGGGTTGAGGTTGGCAGCTTTAATAGCGGGAAAAATGCCGGCCAGGACGCCCACCAATGCGCTGAAACCGAAAGCCACGGCCAACGCGGTGGCGGTCACCACCGGCGCATTGCCAGTGGGCGATACCGAACTGATAAAGGAAACAAACACAAATGAGAAAACCAGGCCCACTAATCCACCCAGTATCGCGATGACCACTGATTCGACCAGAATCTGTATAAAAATATCGCTCGTGGCGGCGCCAACCGATTTACGAATGCCGATTTCCCGAACCCGCTCGGAAATGCTGGCCAGCATGATATTCATAATTCCAATGCCTCCCACCAGCAGGCTGATGCCGGCTATCAGGCCCCCGCTTAACCGGGCATTATGGATGAATGTCTTGATTTGGTCCGCCCAATCTTCCTGCGTGCGGAAGGTGAAATCCTCGATGCCCCTGTGGGTGCTCATCAGGACGTTGCGCACCTGTTGCAGCGCTTGGGGCAGCAGGTCCACGCTGGCTATCTTGAGTTCAAGGCTCGAAAGGCGGGGGTCGCCCGTCGCTCCGGTCGCCGTGCTGTTATTGCCTCCAGCAGTAATGGCCGTCCAGGTCGCTCCCGAGCGGAATTTCATCCAAACCGTATTGAGCGGCAGATAGACCGTTCGATTCTTCCAGGCAAACACGCCTCCGCTTCGCGAGCGGCCTGCGCGACGGCGCGTGGCGGCCCCTCCCTTTTTGGCCGCCTCTGCTTGAGCCAATTCACGGGCCTTGCGATCGTGTTCGCTCTCATAATGCTTGAACATGCCGATGACGGTGAACGGCACGCCATTGATAAATACCGTCTCGCCGACCGGAACGATCTCGCGGCCCATTTCCTCCGGCGAACCCCAAAGCCGGTCGCGCACGTCGGTGCCAATGACGCAAACGCTGCGCGCCAATTCATCATCCAATTCATTGAACATCCGCCCGTGCTCGATTACGTGTTCATTCATTTCAACCGCCACGGGCCATACCCCGACGCAATTCCACGGGCGGAAGCGCTTGCCGTTGGCCGAAAAAGTGGCGGGGAATCTCATCTCAGGCGAAATGCGGGTGACCAGCGGCGCGCTTTGCTCCAAGGCATAGACATCATTAACCGTGATACCCACCGCTTCGTCAGCCAGGTACCGTTGTTCGACCGGCAGTTCCTGGGCCTCGACCCGGACCTTCTCCAGGCCTCCAATGGCGATCAAGGCTTCCTTGGCGCCCCTTTCCATCCCAGTCACCAGGGCGGACATCGCTACCAGGCTCCCGACGCCCAGAATAATCCCCAGCATCGTCAGCATAGAACGGAACTTGTGCGCCCAGATTTCGCGCAAGCCACTTTGGATGGTGATGCCAAGTTGGGCCGATGCGGGGCGAAGCGTTTCGCTGTCCAGCATGTCCTTTGAGGCCCTCATGATCGTGACCCCCGAGCGCGTGTTGAGAATGAATCGGACGCCGGCGCTCTCGAAACGTCCTGAAAAATCGAGGCCATCCACCAGAACGAGGAGCAAGGGGAGCCAATCATTTTCCCAACACGTCCTTAGGACTGCACACCCGCGGCTGATTTAGCAGGCGTGGGAAACGTCGAGCTTTGCGGCGCTTGCCGCCGGTCCAGGCCAGCCAGCGCCAAATCCACCTGCACCGCCACCTTCCCATCGCGGATTTCGATTCGGCGCGGAGTGACTGCGGCAATTTCAGGGTCGTGAGTGACCAGCACAATCGTGCGCCCTTCCTGGCTGAGCTGTCGAAAGAGCTGGAGGATGGCCTCGCCCGTGTGCGAGTCGAGATTGCCGGTCGGCTCATCCGCAAAGACAATCCTCGGACTGTTGACCAGCGCTCGGGCGATTGCGGCGCGCTGTTGCTGGCCGCCCGAAAGCTGGCTGGGCCTGTGTTTGGCCCGATTGGCCATGCCGACCGCTTCCAAAGAGGCCATGGCTCGTTCCCGGCGTTCCTTGCCTGGAATACCGCTGTAAATCATCGGCAACTCAACATTCTGCATCACGCTCAATTTGGGCAGCAGATTGAAAAACTGAAATACAAACCCTATTTTCCGGTTCCGGATAGCTGCCAAAGCCCGCGCGGTGGCGTTGTGGATCATGATGCCATCCAGCCTAATCGTGCCCTGTGTCGGTGAGTCCAGACAGCCCAGGATGTGCATCAGAGTCGATTTGCCGCTGCCGGAAGGGCCTATAATCGAAATGAATTCCCCTTCCTCGATATCGAGGGTCACGTCGTCCAGCGCGCGAATCTCTTCTTCTCCAACGCGATAGATTTTGCTTACCTTTCGAAGTTCAACCAGGGCCATATCAAGATTTTCCAGCAGCCGAGGCCCTGCCGCCCGGCTGGACGGCGGCCGGAGGGAGCTTGGGCGCCGGCTCGGCTGGCGCAGCGCCCGGCAGGGCCGCCGGGGCATTAGTCCGGCTGACGCTCGCAACAACGGCTGGTTTGGCCCCGGACGGAGCGGTTTCTGCCACCGCGTGCTGGCCTGCAAGTTGCCCGTTCGGCTTGTCTTGTTCGTCAGAGGGCATTTCCAAAGAGACCACCTCCCCCGGTTTCAAACCGTCCTGTATCTCAGCATAAAAAAAATCGGAGATGCCCACCTTCACGTTCCTCTTTTCGAAATTGCCGCCATGCTGCACATAGACAAACCGCTCCATTTCGCCCGTATCCGGGTTTTTCTCGGTAAAGACAGCTTCAAGAGGGACGGCGGTGACGTTGGCGGCCGTGGCGACAGGGATGCGGGCGTTGGCTGTCATGCCGGGCCGCACACGGGGATCGACGTTCTTGAGCACAATGCGCACCGGGTAACCTTTGATATTATTTTTGATCGTTGCCTGGGGCGAGATGCGCTCAACCACGCCGGTCGCCTGCAGACCCGGCACCGCTTCGATGGTCACCTCCACCGGCTCGCCCGCCTTGAGCCGCGGGATGTCCGCCTGATTGACTTGCGCATTAATCACCATCGAGTTCAGGTCGGCAATTGTCAGCACTTCTGTGCCGCTGTTGAATCCGCCCGAACCGGAAACCGCTTGTCCAATCGAAACAGGTCGCGTCAGTACCGTGCAATCAAACGGCGCCCGGACTTCCGTTTTGGTCAGTCGCTCCTCGGTGATGGCCAGGACCTTTTGCGCGCTTTCCAGGCTGTTTTTGGCAAGGTCAAAATCAGTTTTGGTATCGTCGAAGACCTCTTGCGAAATGAGTTTATCCGCCAGCAACTGTTGAGCCCGTTTGAAATCACGTTCGGCCTTCTCGACTCCGAGCTTGGCCTTGTCGATATCGGTAAGATTCGAGGCCCTTGTTTGCTGCAATTCGCTGTCATCGAGCTTGAACAACAACGCGTCTTTCTTCACATGATCCCCCACATCCACTGGCAAGGTCAGCAGCAATCCATTGATCTCGGGCCGCACCGAGACCTGCTCGGCGGGGGCTATCTCGCCGGCTGCGTTGACGGCAAAATTAATGTCCCTAAGCTCCGTCACCGCTGTTGTCGGCCGGTCCGGACCATCCGCAACGGCCGCTTTCTTTTGCCATTGCTTCCACCCGAAGTACCCGCCTGCGCCAGCGGCGGCGACAGCGATCAGAATGATCCATTTTTTCATGTTCGAAACTTCCGACAAGACCGTCGCTTGCGATGCAAGCCAAAGCGAATCGCCCATGGGGAGGCAACAGGACATCTACAGCAACAGCTCGCCCGCTCGCCAAATCCAAGCTTGCCAGTTCTAAGGCAAAACGTTTTGTTCTGCGCCATTAGACGCAGATGAAGCCCGCATATTTAATAATTCTCCTGGTGATGAACTTTTGTTGGGCTGCCGTTTATTCCGCGTACAAACTGATTGGGCCGGGCCTTCCCACCGGCGGCATTGTGACACTGCGCTTCGGCGTGGCTGCACTTTGTTTGCTCTTTGCTTGGCCTTGGTTGCCTGGGCACGCCCCGCGAGGACGTGATCTGTGGGTGACTTGCGCAATGGGCCTGGTCCTTTATGTAGTTGGGCAGCGCCTCCAAGTCTATGGAAATCAGCTCGGTTCTGCGGGCAATTCTGCCGTTTTGACTGCTTTTGAGCCGCTGGTGACCTCTTTGGCCGCCGCCCTGTTCCTGCGCGAGCATATCGGACCACGCCGTTTGGCCGGCTTCGCTTTGGGGGCCTGTGGCGTTGCCCTCCTTCACGGGTCAGGCCGGACTGGCTTTCAGTGGGCCGGTCTTGCCGCCAGCCTGATATTCCTCTCTTCGTTCATTTGCGAAGCAGCGTACTCAGTCATGGGCAAACCCATTGTGACCCGCTCGAGTGTGATGAAGATGCTGGCCATCTCGCTGTGGGTGGGCACCGCCGCAAACCTCGCTATCGATGGCAAACAGACGCTGATGGCGGCCCGGAACCTGAGCTTCACGGCCTGGTTGTTACTGCTTGGGTTGGGTGTTATCTGTACTGCTGTTGGCTACAGCATCTGGTTTATTGTTATCCGGGAATGCCCGCTCAATGTGGCCGCTCTGACTATTTTTACTCAATCGGTGTTCGGCGTTGGCCTGGCGGCCCTTTGGCTTGGCGAACGGCTTAATTGGGGCCAGTTCTGGGGATGCCTGACCATTGTGGCTGGACTCATTTTGGGTCTTTCACGCCAGATTGGGCGGCCCTCGCAACAGCCAGCGCCTGCCTCGACCGCAAAATCGGTTTGAAACGGCTCAGGTTAAATGTTCAGCAGCGCCACCTCGGCGCCTAAGGGCGCTGGCTCGCTTTCAATTGACGACCAAAGGCTTTGCAGCCGTTCGACCACCCGTACTAATTCCTTTGGGTCTCTTGGCTTTACAAGGTAAGAATTGGCGCCCAGGGCGTAGGCGCGCTGGACATCCTTTGGATCATCAGACGAACTAAAGACTACTACCAGCATTCGGCGCAACCGCGGCTGGCTGCGCAACCACTCCAGTACCTCGAAGCCGTCCACCCGGGGCAATTTCAAATCCAGCAGCAGAAGCGTGGGCAAGGGAAATTCTACCGGGCTTTCGAAAGGCGGCTTTCCCTGCAAATAATCCAATACCTCCTGGCCATCGCCGGCAAAATGCACGGGGGTTTTAACACCGGCTTTAAGAAAAGCCCGTTGCAACAACAAAGCATCGTTCAGTTCGTCTTCTGCCACCAGGATGGTTAGCGGGATGTCCATAGTTGCTTCCGCTTTATCGAAGTGCTCAGGAGCATTATCAGCTTGAAAGGCCCGGAAGGGAATGGGGTCTGTACCCTATAAGCAGGGCTGCTAATTAGGAGGCCGAATTTGGGGTGTGAGACAAAGTTCTTCGCAGGTCTCATTAACACCCCCATTCATGGCCATGAATGGGGGTGTTAATGAGAGTCCACCGCCCGGTTCCGAGGGCAAATGGAATAGGTTTCTAGCGAGGCAGAGCCTCAGACCGACGAGATGTAGTTAAAGTTCGAATGGTTCCGGTCGGTGCAGGCGCGACACCCGGAGGTGCCGGCATTTTAGCCTCAACAAGGAGGCGGTTTCTCCGTATAGGAGTAACAAACGCCC